>JAJZDO010000728.1 GCA_021805955.1 Acidobacteriota bacterium | reverse complement strand
CACCGCGCGCAAACTCGGATGCGCGATTCTGACGCGGACCATGGAACGCCGGCATCAACTCGGTCTTGATTCTTATGACCGCCTACTCCCGAATCAGGACACGATGCCAAAAGGCGGGTTCGGAAACCTGATTGTCCTCCCCTTGCAGTTTGCGCCACGCAGGTCCGGCAACAGCGTTTTCGTCGACACGGATCTCCGCCCATATCCCGATCAGTGGGAGTTTCTTTCTACGATTCGGCGGATGTCCGTCGCCACCGCCGAAGAGGTCGTCGCCGATGCCCAACAAAATGGCGATCTGATCGGAGTTCGCATCAGCATTGCCGATGAAGAAGATGCGCAGGATCCGTGGACTCTTCCACCTTCACGAAAGCGGATGGAGCGGCCAGTTGAAGGGCCATTGCCTGAAAGAGTGCAGATCGTCCGCGCAAATCTTCTTTACGTGGAGAAGCAAGGCCTGCCGCCAGCTATGCTGAATCGTCTGCTCAGGCTCGCAGCGTTTCAGAATCCGGAATTCTACAAAGCGCAGGCGATGCGGCTTCCGACATATGCCAAACCGCGCGTGGTCGCGTGCGGCCAGGATTTCCCACAGCACATTGCCGTGCCGCGCGGATGTTTAACGGAGGTATTGGCTCTTCTGCAGGCGCACAATGTACGTCCTGAAATTCGTGACGAACGGTTCGCAGGCACTCCGATCCCAGCGGAATTCGATGGTCAACTTCGGTCAATCCAGGAGGAGGCCGTTCGAGGGATCGGCGCCTACGATGAGGGAATCCTCTGCGCTCCGACGGCCTTTGGGAAGACTGCCGTTGCCGCATGGTTAATTGCAAAGCGCAAGGTCAATACCTTGGTTCTTGTTCATCGTCAGCAACTTCTCGATCAATGGCAGGAGCGGCTGGCCATGTTTCTGAGCACACCTGCAAACTCGATTGGGCACATTGGCGGCAGCAAGATGCACCGGACGGGCCTCATCGATGTTGCGGTCATTCAGAGCCTGTACCAGAAGGATGCTGTAAAAGACTTCGTTGCCGAATACGGCCAGGTTATCGTCGATGAGTGTCACCACATCTCTGCATTCACATTTGAGCAGGTAATGAGACAGGTGAAAGCCAAATACGTCGTTGGCCTCACCGCCACGCCAACGAGGAAAGATGGGCACCATCCGATCATCTACATGCAATGTGGTCCTGTCCGGTTCAGCATGAGCGCCAAGGCAATGACGGAAACGAATCCATTTGAACACAGAGTCATTCCTCGTCACAGCGATTTTCAAATGCCGTCCGAACTGGCCGAGGTGACGATTCAGGATGTCTATGGTGCGCTATCGAATGATGTGTTGCGCAACGAGATGATCACCCGCGACGTTGTGAGCGTGATCGAGGCGGGGCGGTCTCCGCTGCTTTTGACTGGCCGGACGGAGCATCTACAGTATTTCGCAGCCAAGCTCAACGGCGCTGTCAAACACGTGTTTGTCTTGAAGGGTGGCATGGGCAAGAAGCAACGCCGGCAGATTGCGGAAGCAATGGCGGCTGTCCCAGACGCTGAATCGCGGGTTATTCTGGCCACTGGAAGCTACATCGGAGAGGGGTTCGACGATGCGCGCCTGGATACGCTGTTCCTCGCCATGCCGATCTCTTGGAAGGGGACCTTGCAGCAGTATGTTGGCCGCCTGCATCGTCTTTACGACAACAAGCGGGTAGTTCAAGTCTACGATTATGTGGACAACGGCGTTCCGATGCTGGCAAGAATGTACCAGCGCAGATTGAAGGGCTACGGCGCCATCGGCTACGCTATCGAGCAGACTGGCGCCCTTCCGGCACTCCTTTAAGTTTTCACACCTAATACCAAACCGTTACGGCTTGGTTCATGAACAAATACTTCCCGGATGTACGGCGCAGGATTGCTGAACAACATCGGCGTTGTAGCTTGGCTGAAACCTCACGCCGACGTGAGATGCTCTTTGACGTTGTGCGTGACATCGCCGCAGGGCTCCACAGTCTCGGACATCAATTGCGTAAGCATCTGGGCGATGTATTCCGCAATCTGGCCGCGCAGAAGGAGAGCCGGATTGAGGAGGGGCATCTGATGCCGGATCACGTTCATATGTTGATCGCAATTCCGCCCAAGTAAGCGGTGAGTCAGGTGATCGGTTTTATCAAGGGCAAGAGTGCGATCCTCTTGACGAGGGTTTATGGAGAGCTGAAGCGAAATTTTGTTGGGCAACATTTCTGGGCGCGCGGCTTCATGGTGTCGACGGTGGGCCGGGATGAGAAGGTGATCCGGGACTACATCCGCAACCAGGAAGACGAGGACAAACGAATTGACCAGATGCAGATCTGGAACTGAGTTGCCGCCTCCGGGCGGCGTAACGCAACCGGGGCCGCTTTGAGCGGCTCACACCATAAGGCCCCCGGCTCTGCCGGGGGATACTTACCAGAGTGATTCAACTGCCAAGGGATGACGAAGATGGTGAAGATACCACGAAAAGCATACACGTAGGAGTACAAGCAGGAGGCGGTGCGTCTGAAGGATTGGTCCAGCTTTCGGACGGAGCCGCTCACCGCCGCCCCACTCGCAGCGAGTGTTTCGCACCCTGCTCCCACTCTTGAAGCATACGTTCGCCAACCTCTGAGAACGCTGCGTGCTCTTTGTTGTATAGCCGCATCTCCTCAGCCGCGGACGCGAGCGCATCCTCCACACGCTCCAGAACTGCCCTCACTCGTGCTGGCGTGCTTCCGAGTCGCACTTCGCCCAGCCGCTGCAGGTCCTTTGCACTCGCCCATTTTGTGGTCCCATTCAATGTCAGGGCCATGCTGTCCCTGGGCAAATAAACAGAAGTAGTCACCAGGTCATAGACCGGCGCAAGGCGGGCTTCACCCTGAACGTCGTCGTAGACGACGCCGAAATTCTTGAGATGCGCGTCGCCATTGCGCAAGGCGCAGTTGATGACGATGAGCGTAAACAGACGCTCCAGGTCTTCGCCAACATGAGGTGAGTTGGCAAACTCCACAAAACGCTTCAGGACGGAGGTTTCGTAGCTGCCGCGATATTTCTCATCCGTGCGTCGCGCGTTGAGCACGCAGAAGTCCTCAAAGCCGCGATACGTTCCATCCGCTCGCAGATCAAAGCGATCAATCACAAGCGCAAGACCATCCTCGGCCAAACGATAAGATGGAACATCCAGGCCACACTTCTCAGCAACCTTGAGGCAGAAGTACTCATTCGCTGCGAGCTGAGGAAATTCATTCTGTTCCCACAACTTCACGATATGCGTAGCGCCACGATAGCTCTGCGACGACTTC
>JAJZDO010000545.1 GCA_021805955.1 Acidobacteriota bacterium | reverse complement strand
CAGCTTGTCGACGTCGCATGCTCCATCCAGCAGCGAATAATCCGTATGAAGATGTAGATGAGTAAATTCAGCCATGCTCATGCTCTATTCTAGTCGGCCAGTGGCCCCCGCATCGAAGCTCCTGCCAAACATGAAGAGACTTGGCCTGAGGAAATCAGGGCCGAAACTCATAGAATGCGTATGAGAATGGATCGCGGCGAAACAAGGCCTGGACTCGGTCAGCCCACTTGGTTCGATTTCCGCCACGCGCGTACTGCTGCGGAAATTATCCTGAGGGACGCGTACGTGCCATCCGCCTCGCCCTTTTCGAAATCTCCATCGAAGACAGCCATGCGGTTCGTTACATGGGCAAAACACAGGACAGGCCTTTGCCGCGCTTGCGCGAAGGCGTACAGGGCTGCCGCCTCCATCTCGACCGCAAGAATGTTGCGGGACCGGCAATTCTCAATCGCTGCAGGCGTTTCACGAAAAGGAGCGTCTGTAGTCCAGGTCGCGCCGCGATACACGGGGGGGATAATGTC
Source organism: Acidobacteriota bacterium (assembly GCA_021805955.1). The sequence goes on along the minus strand of JAJZDO010000545.1, from coordinate 2,780 downwards.
GGCCAACGTCTTCATCGCACTGTCAACCAGCAGGGGGTCGGCATCTACAAAGTCGGCAGGCGGCAAATAGTGATAGCTTGTCCCTTCATCGCGTAAAGCGCGATCGATAAGAATGAAATAGGGTGGCGGGTCTTGTTCGAGTATTTGCCCGGCTGAAGTCATACTCACCAGAAATCTGCATCCAGAGACGAAGAGCTGCTCTGCGAGAAGGACGGCAAAAGGCGCGCCAACCGCGCAACCGATGACACCGAGGCGTTCTCCCTCATGCTCAAACTCATAAAGATCGGTGTGGTAACACGCCCAGAAACGGGATAGCTGAGCGCGGCATTTTTTAAGTAGCGTCCGGACGATGTCTCCATCGGGATCCAGAAGACAAACTTCCGGCACTTCGCCCACCGGCAAATTTTTTTGTCTTCGTGCTTCCCGCAAAAGATTTTCGGGTTCAAAGATCGATGCTGCACCAAAATTCTTGCCGGTTACGATAGGCGGTGCATTCGATAGATTTTCTTTTTCTGCCATTCCAGTCTTTTCCTCATCCGTTCTGACAGGATATCCTTTCCTTCCTGCTTTCATATCGATTACGGAGCACAGGTTCCATGCACGGCCCCTCCCTATTCCCGATCCTTGTACAATTCCAACTGCATCTAAAGGGTGGAGAATCATCTTGATATCCGCCCGTGGATAAATCGCAATTTTCAATGCCGAAAATCGAGGCAAAACGCGAACTGCCATCAGGCGGAATTTCGCTCGCATGGCGGGCCATGCGGCATCGCAATTTTCGTTTGTTTTTCGGCGGCCAGAGCATCTCCCTGATTGGGACTTGGATGACGCGGATTGCGACCGCATGGCTGGTGTACCGGCTCACTGGCTCGGCATGGCTACTAGGAATTGTCGGGTTCGTCGGGCAAATTCCAACCTTCCTGCTGGCGCCGTTCGCCGGCGTGTGGGTCGATCGGCTCGATCGCCGTCATGTTCTGGTCGTGACACAAACCCTGGCAATGGCGCAATCGCTCGCGCTGGCGGCGTTGACCTTGAGTCACCGCATCAACATGGCAGAAATCCTCTGGCTCAGTGTGTTTCAAGGTTTAATCAACGCCTTCGACATGCCGGGCCGGCAAGCGTTCATGGTGCAGATGATTGAAGACCGCCAGGACCTGGGCAACGCCATCGCGCTCAATTCTTCCATGGTGAACATGGCGCGACTGGTGGGCCCCTCGCTGGCGGGGCTGGTCATTGCGGGCTTTGGCGAAGGCTATTGCTTCCTGATCGACGGCATCAGCTACGTTGCCGTGATTGTGTCGCTGCTGATGATGCGGCTGCCGAAATTTATCGTCAAGCCTACCATTGTGCCGCTGATCGGGCAGTTGAAGGAAGGCTGGGCGTATGTGTCGCGATTTCCTCCGGTACGAACCATTCTGCTGCTATTCGCTGTGGTCAGCCTGATGGGAATGCCGTTCACGGTGTTGATGCCAATCTTCGCCGTGAAAGTCCTGCATGGCGGTCCGCACACGCTGGGCTTCCTGATGGGCGCGGTCGGAACCGGCGCGCTGGTTGCGGCGATTTCTCTGGCAATGCGGAAGTCCGTACTCGGACTGGGCCGCGTCATTGCCATCTCCGCCGCCATCTTTGGCACGGCGCTGATTGCCTTCGGCATGTCGCGAATGCTGTGGCTCTCTCTACTGCTGATGCTGATTACCGGCTATGGAATGATGATGGGAATGGCGGCCAGCAACACCATCATCCAGACCATCGTTCCGGAGGACAAACGCGGCCGCGTGATGAGCTACTACACCATGGCCTTCGTCGGCATGGCGCCATTTGGCAGTCTGCTGGCCGGCGGTCTGGCCCATCTGGTCGGCGCTCCCGTGACGCTGATGGTGACTGGGGCCTTTTGTATCGCGGGGGCGGCATGGTTTACTACCCGACTACCCAACATCCGCCTCCACATCCGTCCCATCTATCGCGATATGGGAATTCTGCCGCCTGAGTTGGTTGCGGCGATGGAAGACGGCAGCGGAGATTGAGTCCACCGCCGCGACCGCGCTGCAACGTGGAGCACGGCGATGGCGGCTCGCCGCCGCTACTTGCCGGATTTTTTCTTCGGCTTGGATTTCACCGCCGGTTTTGAAGGTTTCTTCGGGCGACTGACGGACTCGGCACTCTTCTTCATCGCGGACGCGCCAGCTTTTTTCACGGTTGGCTTGACGGCTGCCTTGGGCTTCAAGGATGCTTTCGCGATCGGCCGATGTGCGGTCCCGGCGGATGCCTTCCCATGCGCCTTGGCTACGATGGCTGCCTTCTGCGCCTTCCCTTTCAGCTTCGGCGCGGGCTTGCTGCCTCCTTTGCCGCTGGGTTTCGCTGTGGCCTTTCCACCACTGGGATGCGAAACCTTGCCGGCCGCTCCAGATTTGGCTTTCTCCGCCTTGCCTTTGACAGGCTGCGCCGCGGGCGCTTTGCCGTGCCTGGAAATCTTGGCGGGCTTCTCAGCCTTTTTCACGGGAGCGGATTCCGCAACTGCTTTCGCGGGTGGGGCAGCTGTCTTCGCCGCGGGCTTGGCAGCTGCCGCTTTCCCGGCACTAGATTTTCCTGCAACGGGTTTCGGCGCAATCGTAGTTTCCTCCGCAATCTCCGGAGCGGAAGCAGTCACGTCGCCCGATGCTGCCAGACTCAAATCCGCGCCCTGCTCGGCAAGCGCGTTTTTCGCCGCTTTTCTCGCCTTCGCCTTCGATCCCTTCGGTTCGGTGACGCGTTTCACGGTGCGGAGAAAGCCAAATCTGGAG
>JAJZDO010000233.1 GCA_021805955.1 Acidobacteriota bacterium | reverse complement strand
AATTGTTCGCGCGCTCCCATTCCGCAGATGGCCGCAGGTACCAGATCGAAATGCAGAAGCGCTTCGCCTATCCGACAGCATGTCTGGTACTGATGTTGATCGGCGTTCCCCTGGGTTTATCTTCCCGGCGGGGCGGCAAGAGCATGGGTTTTGTGCTCACGATTTTTCTGGTTTTTATCTATTATTTTCTCTCCTCCACTGGCACGACATTGGCCGAACAGCAAAAGATTCCAGTGCTGCTCGGCGTGTGGGGAGCGAATCTGTTGTTCAGCATGGCTGGATTGTTATTGCTCTATCAAATGTCGCGCGGCACCGTCAGCTTTCCCGACCTGGGGCTGGGCGAAAAAGTGCGCAAGGCTCTTCGCCGCAAGACCGATCCCGCAGCCGAGACTGTGTTCGACGCTCTTCCCCGGAGGAACCTGCATGAAGGGTTTCCGCTGATTCTCGACGATTACGTGCTGCGCTCGTTTGTCGGCAGTTTTCTCCTGGTGGAAATCAGTTTCGTGATGCTGTCCTTGATTTTTTCTCTGTTTGAACTGCTTAGCGACATCATCCGGAATCATGCTTCGCTGGAGGTCGTCGGTGAATACCTGCTGAACCTGACGCCGAGCATGATCTACAACATCACTCCATTGAGCGTGCTGATCGCGGTGCTGGCGACCATTGGGACGCTGAATCGTTCCAGCGAACTGACCGCCATGAAAGCAACCGGCATCAGCCTCTACCGCGCCGTGGTTCCGATTTTCTTCATCGCCGCCGCGCTCTCCGTCTTGATGTTCACCTTCGACCAGTTTTATTTGCCGAATGCCAATCGCAGGCAGGAAGCGCTGCGCAGCGAAATTAAAGGCAAGCCGCCCCGCACTTTCCTGCGTCCCGACCGCGAATGGGTATTTGGAAAAACGATGCCCGATGAAGGCGCGCGCATCTTCTATTACGAATATTTCGATTCCGCGAACAATCGATTTGCCAACCTGACTGTGTTGGAGTTTCAACCCAACAGCTTCATTCTTGCTGGCCGCATTTTTGCGTCGAACGTAACGTGGGACCCGCAGCAACGCCAATGGACTTTTGAGAACGGATGGGAAAGGACGTTCAACGGTGGCACCATCGCGTCCTATCGGACATTTACCTCGCAGGTATTTCCAGGCATTACCGAGTCACCGGCTTACTTCAAGAAGGAAGATCTTCAGTCGTCAGAAATGACCTTCTCTGAGCTGGCCCGTTACGTCCACGACCTGAGTCAGAGCGGCTTTGACACGTTGCCCTTGCGCGTGCAGCTGAATAAAAAGATTGCATACCCGCTAGTCACTCTGGTCATGGCGATCCTTGCGGTTCCTTTTTCGCTGTCCATGGGCCGGCGCGGGTCTCTGACCGGCATCGCTGTCGCGATCGGCGTGGCCATCGCGTACTGGGTGTCCGCGGGATTGTTTGAGGCCATGGGCAACGTAAACACTTTGCCCGCGATGCTGGCCGCTTGGTCGCCGGATTTGCTGTTTGGCCTGGTCGGCGGATATCTTCTGTTGCGCACCCCGACGTAAACAGCAACGACCGAAGCTCCGTCTCCGTTTCCAGAGAGCGCTTCATTTCCCCGATAGCGATGCGTCTTGACTACAATGAAAGCTGGAAGGCATCGCTTTGACTCTGATCGAAAACCTGCGGCCCCTGTTTCCCTACATGCGGCGGTACCGTCGCGGATTTGTGGTGGGGGGCTTCTTCGCGGTTTGCAGCAATGCCATCTGGGTCATGTTCCCTGAAGTCATTCGTCGCGCCGTTGACGATATGACGCAGCATTTGAGTTACCGCGGCATTCTTTTGTATGCCGGGCTGCTGGTCGCCGTGGCCCTGTCGAAGGGCATCTTTCTTTTTCTGACGCGCTGGGTCCTCATTGGCATCTCGCGCGATATCGAATACGACATCCGCAATGACCTGTTCCAGGTTCTGGAACGGCAATCTCCTTCGTACTTTCAGGAAAATCGCACTGGCGACATCATGGCGCGCGCGACCAACGACCTGAACGCCGTTCGCATGCTGCTGGGTCCGGCCATCATGTATAGCGCAAACACGCTGCTGTTCACCGTGGGCGCGCTGGTTTTTATGGTCCGCATCAGCCCCTGGCTCACGCTGCTGGCGTTTGTGCCGTTGCCAGCGGCCAGTATTCTGGTGCAGTATTTTGGGCGCAGGATTCACGAACGTTTCGAGCGCATCCAGGCCATGTATTCCGACATCTCCGCGCAGGTGCAGGAGAATGTTGCCGGTGCGCGCCTGGTGCGCGCCTTCGCGCAGGAGGACGCCGAGATCCGCGCCTTCGAGCACGCCAATACCGAGTACATTCGGCGAGCGTTGCTGTTGGTCCGACTGATGGGAATGCTGTGGCCCACGCTGGAATTCATGCTCGGACTTTCTCTTGTCGTGGTCCTGCTGGTGGGCGGCCATGAAGTCATCTCGCACAGGATTTCCGTGGGCGCATTTGTCGCTTTCACTACGTACATGGCCATGCTGACGTGGCCGGTGATCGCGCTGGGCTGGGTGGTCAACCTGGTCCAGCGCGGCACAGCGTCGGTAACTCGGATTCATGAGATCCTCATCGCGGAGCCGTCCATCTCCGATGCTACGTTGCCCGCGACCGGGCCGGCGACGACAGAAATTTTTGGCGACATTGAATTTCGCAACTTGAGCTTCACCTATGACAACGGCACGGCCCCGGTGCTGCGTAACATCAATCTCCGCATTCCAGCGGGCAGCAGTTTCGCCATCGTTGGACCGACCGGCTCCGGCAAGACCACGCTGGTGCGGCTCATCCCACGGCTGCTCGAAGTGGAACGAGGGATGCTCCTGTTGGATGGACGTTCTGTCATGGATTATCCGCTGGCAATGGAGCGGCGCGCCATCGGATTTGTTCCCCAGGAAACGTTCCTCTTCAGTCAATCGATTCGGGAAAATATTGCCTTTGGGGCTCCGGACGCGCCTGAGGAAGAAATTCTGAAAGCCGCTGGCACCGCGCATATCCGCGATGAAATTCTCGAGTTTCCAAAAGGGTTTGACACCCTGGTGGGGGAACGCGGCATTACGTTGTCGGGCGGGCAAAAACAGCGCACGGCGATCGCGCGGGCCCTGGTGCGCGACCCTCGCATCCTGATCCTCGATGACGCATTGTCGAGCGTCGATACCTATACCGAGGAGCGCATTCTGAATGGCCTGGCGGAAGCCAGGCGCGGCCGCACCACGATTTTTATTTCCCATCGCGTCTCGACAGTACGCCACGCCGACCAGATTGCCGTCCTGGTCAATGGCTCCATCGTCGAACTGGTC
>JAJZDO010000724.1 GCA_021805955.1 Acidobacteriota bacterium | reverse complement strand
GAAGTCCCGCCAGTCGAAGGAACCGGCCTCGCCATCGTCAGCGTCGGTCGCGGCGCGGCCTTTGGCGACCTTTTCAACAACGGAAAAATTGATGTCGTCATCAGCAACATGGACGGTGTCCCGGTGCTGCTGAAAAACGTGAACCCCGATCACCATCACTGGATCGAATTAAGTCTCATCGGAGGCGCCAACAGTCCGCGCGACGCCGTTGGTTCCACTGTCTATCTCACCGCGGACGGCCTTCGCCAGCGCCAGGATGTGCTCAGCGGTGGCAGCTATCTCTCATCGAACGATTTCCGCCTGCACTTCGGCCTTGGCGACGCCACCCACATCGACGCAGTTGAGATTCACTGGCCAGATCGCACCGTCGAAAAACTCGACATCCCCGTCGTCGATCGCATCCTGACGATCGAAGAAGGAAAAGGTATCGTCGTCGGCCTGGCAGCGACACCGGATTCTGCACCATCCACAACTCTATTGAAATGAGCCATCGAATGCATACACTCCACTCCCGTCGTACCTTCCTGCTTCAGACGCCTGTCAGCCTCGGCATGCTGGCGCTTGCTTTGCGCAATCCCCATCTGATGGCAGAGAGCGCAACCACCATTCCACCCTCTGCACTGCTGGAACCGGCAACGATCGGTGCGCAGCTTGAAAAGTCCTCCCAACCGCACTGGAATATCCTGCAGGTCGGCTTCCATTCGATGTTCGATCAGAAGCACATACGCGGGGCCATCTACGCGGGACCAGCCTCGCAACCGGATGGTCTCGCTCTGCTTCGCCGCGTCGCCTCTGCGTTTCCGCAGTCCACGCCGATCCTGCTTTACTGCGGTTGCTGTCCGTGGACGCACTGTCCAAACATCGCTCCGGCCTGGGATCAACTCCAGTCGATGCATTTCACTGCGGTCAAGGTTCTGCGCATCGAGAACAACTTCGGTGCCGACTGGGTCGCCAACGGATATCCGGTTGCATGACGTGGCAAAACCTTGTCAGCTGCGTCGCCGCCTGCTGCACGCCCTGGCCGCAGGCATGGTCGTTGCTGCCTGTCCGTCACACCGGTCCCTGGCATCGTCTCCTGCTGCGCACTCGCTTGCACCGGATTTCACGCGTCCATCGATACCGGACCACACGCCCGTGCACCTTCGCGCGTATCGCGGCAAAGTGGTCCTGCTCAACTTCTGGGCTTCCTGGTGCGGTCCCTGCCTCACGGAGATGCCACGATTCATCGCCTGGCAGAATCGCTATCGCGCCCAGGGACTTCAGATTCTTGGCGTTTCCATGGACGATTCCGTCACGACATCCCTTGGCTCTATGCGCAGGCTCAAGGTCAACTATCCGATCCTCATGAGCGATCCGCAACTCAGCTTGCTCTACGGTGGAATACTCGGGCTTCCCGTTTCTTTCCTGATTGACCGCCGAGGCTTCCTCAGTCAACGATTCGAAGGGGATGCCTCAAGCTCCAGAATGGAGCAGCAGATACTCCAATTACTGGGCCAACGTTATGAACCGCAGGGCGCGTGAGCTTCGAGCGGGTTATGGCTCACTTCACCGGTTCATCCGCGCCAGTAGATCCTGCGGATGAACCGGCTTGGCCAGAATCTCGAAATCGTATCCCCGCGCTCGCGCCTTTTCCAGCAGATCAGCCGTTGCAGCCTGCCCTGAAAAAAGGAGCACCTTGATTTCGGGCAGCATTCGACGAATCTCGATTGCCGCATCGATCCCGTTTACGCCCGTCATGATGACATCGGAGATCAGCATCTCCGGATGAAAGACGATGGCAATTTCCACAGCCTGCTCTCCGGAGTACGCCACGCGTGTCTCGAATCCGCTTTGGTTCAGAATCATCGCCAGCGTGTCGGCGATGACGCGTTCATCGTCGGCGACCAGCACCCGCTGCCTGTTCTTCGCTTCGCTCATACCCCGTGTCACACTCTCCATGCGCTCCCGAAGCCTGGCAACATCGTGCCCGCTTTCACTTTTTGGAGCGTTTCCCTGCATGTATTGTAGCGGGCAAAAGCCGGGTTCCGACCGATCCTGGGTACCAGGCTATCCGCGTTTCTTCTCAGTTTTTTGTTCGACTGCCTATTCCGCCGAACCCCACTCGCGTTAAGCTAGCTTCAGGCAAACTCGGCTCAGACAATCCATCCGGAAGCGGCTCAATCGCAGTGGCTGGTCCGCCTTCGTCAACTCCGCTAAGTCCTGCACAGGCCAACTTCGGCAAACGTGCAGTGCTGGATTCTTTCGCGCTGTAATTGTCATTTTGCATTCTATCTGCATCGAATGGATCAGGCTTGAACGCCGGAATCCAGATCGACGCGTACAGTCTTTCCAGAATAAGGGCTTCAGGGGATATCCAATGGACAACCTGCTCAATAGCACTGTGCTCAACCCCGCGGTCCGCGTAGCGCCGACCGAATTGCAGCCCATCATTCGCGCCGAACGCATCGAAAAATACTACGCACAGCCGAGCCAGAACCGCATCCAGGTCATCTCGCCCACCAATCTGTCCATCGTTCCTGGCGAAATTTTGGCTCTGCTCGGTCCCTCCGGCTCGGGCAAGTCCACCATGCTCCGCATGCTCAGCGGCCTCTCGCGTCCCAGCGCCGGTCAGGTTTACTGGCATGGTCGCCCTATCGCGGAATCCGTCATCAACGTCTCGATCGTCTTTCAGAGCTTTGCCCTGTTTCCGTGGCTCACCGTCCAGGAAAACGTGGAAGCGCCGCTGAGGGCGCGCGGGATGGCCGCCGATGAGCGCCGCGAGCGCAGCCTGCGCATGCTGGATACCGTTGGTCTGGATGGCTTCGAGGCAGCCTATCCCAAGGAGCTTTCGGGCGGAATGCGCCAGCGCGTCGGATTTGCGCGCGCGCTCGTCGTTGAGCCGGAGGTGCTCTTCATGGACGAGCCATTCTCCGCGCTGGACGTGCTCACAGCAGAAAATCTGCGCAGCGAGCTGCTCGAACTCTGGGCTAAGAAAACCATGCCCACGAAAGCTGTCTTCCTGGTCACACACAATATCGAAGAGGCCGTTCTGTTGGCCGATCGCATCATCGTCCTCGGCCGCAACCCTGGCCATATCCGCACCGATTTCCGTGTACAGCTTGCCCATCCACGCGACCGGAAATCCGAGCCGTTCACACATCTCGTCGATTACATCTACAAAGTGCTCACCCGCCCCGAGGTTGCTCCGCTGGCAGCACCCGATCAGACCACCGGAAAGCCGCCACGCGACCAGCGCCAGATGCATTATCAGATGCTGCCCCACGCTCGCCCCGGCGGCGTCGCCGGCCTGCTGGAGCTGCTCATCGACAAAGG
>JAJZDO010000367.1 GCA_021805955.1 Acidobacteriota bacterium | reverse complement strand
ATCAGGGAATTGTAGAGAGTCTTTGCGGGCTTGCCGGTGATATTGGTAAAGACTCTATCTTCCGGTTCCGTGGCTTTCGAGATAGCGCGGATGCGTTCCAAATAATCTCCGACACTCTTGGGCGCGACCAACTTGCGGGATTTGCCCTTGCCCTGCACGAACAGCACGACGATCTCTCGCCCTTCGCGGTCTTTTGCTGGCATGATGTCGCGCCAGCGGAGATTCTTCATCTCCGCGGGCCTCATGCCGGTATTGCAGGCAATCAGGATCATGTTGTAGGTGACGGTGCGATACCAGACGCTCGAAGGCTTATCAGCCTCCGCAATCCACTTGCGGCCTACGGTATGGAGCTTGCGGTACTCTTCCAGCGTGAACTCGTCGCGGCGCATCGTCTTGAGTTTGGGCCTCTCATCGAAACGCTGGCTGGCCGGAACATAGCGCTTCTTGATGGCGTAATTCATCACCGCGCCGAAGATGGACATTTCAAAACGGATGGTGGAATCGCTGATGAAAGGAACGGTTCTTTCTTCGGAAGGCTTGACTTCAATCGGTTTCAAAACCCGGATGCCAAGCGTGTGTTGAACCTTAGTGCGGCGCTCGGCTTCGTTGTCAGCGAAGGCTTGGGCCATCTCGTCGCTGACCTCCCGAACGCCGTTGCGCTTGTTGCGCCCAGCTCCGTTCACCCGCCGCCATGCCGGATAGCCACCCCAAAGCTCATCCCCGATAAGGTGAACCTGCGTGGAACCTACATATCGGTCTAACGCACCGTCGATAATGGCGCGAACCTTCTTGGGACGCGCCTTGCTGATCTCCCCTCGTTGCGCCCGCGCTTCCTGGGTCAACAAATACTCTTTGCCCACTTCGCGGAAGGGACGGTTGAATACGGGAACATCATGCTTGATGCGGAAGCGGATGTCCGCGTCTTGATCGAAGGCGCGTTCCCGCGCCGCTTCTTTATCGGAGGTTTTAAGCGAAACCGTCTTGTAGCGGTCGGCCTTCGGCATCTTCATGCGGCAATACCACATGCGATGCTCCACATCGCCGCGCCGAAAGATGATGAGGCCCGGCTTTAGTTCCTCTTTTTCGGTGACGAATGCCATAATTGGCCTCCATCGTTTGACTCGTTCTGTGCAGGTTCCGTGTAGGATTTTTTCGTAAGTCGTTGATCCTTAGTATCTGTGCAGGACTCGTATAGAGGTTATCAGAAAATTATCGTGTTTATTTATAGTGATTTACGTTATATTTGTCATCCTGAGCGAAGCGAAGGATCTCGCGGTTGCCGCAAAAGATTTCTCCTACCGTCTCATCCCGACCGCAGCGGAGGGCCCTGCGGTTTCCTCGAGCACGAAATATTCCCGGCTGAATCCTCGCTTCCCCTCGCACTCGTCCATTGCGACTGCTAACGAATTGCGTTCGCCCAGTTGATTTTGCTTTGAATTTCTCGTGAAAATTTGTACAGTACTCACTAACTTGCTGGAATTGCCATCAGAAAGGAACGTCAACGCGCCACAGCACACGTGCATGGCCCATACAACACGAAGTCCCAGAACTTGCATCTGAAACCTTCACGGATAGGAGCTACCCATGTCTGCGAATCCGATGCCTGCCGAGAATCCACTGCGGGAGTTATTTGAGGAAATTGTGTACGGCTGTTATAGCCAGACCTCCGAACTGAACGATGCCGAAATTTCCAGCTATGTGGCCGGCATCCTCACCGACTTTGCGGAAACCGAGCAACTCTACCGCATCCGCGACCGGCGCGGCCGCCAACTGCGCGAAGTCAGTGACATGCTCGTCGCCTCCGATCCCGTCTATGGGGATGCCTATTCGTTTCCCCGCGAACGGGAAGTGCGCAAGCACATTGGCGACTTCAGCCTGTTCTTTGCCGGCATGTTTCCCGAGTCGGCCCAATGGCTGCGCCGCAACCAGCAGGAAAGTTTGCAGGCGCTGAAACGCGCCGGGAAAGAAAGCTACTACATCGTCTCGCAATTCAATTTGTTTGAGTTCGAGCAGGAAGCTCCGCTGTTCGCGCGTCTGGCCGAGGCCTTTGACGCCTGCGCCGATGGCTTGGCAGAGGTGCGAAAAGAGCTTGATCGCCGCCGCCTGCTGCCCCACCGCAATCCAACTCCGCCCCCCAAGCTGCTGATGTAGGCATCTTGGCCCGATCCGTGCGCCCCGATCCATGCCCCAGATCGGCATGCCGCTCCTTTCTTGTGCCTCGATCCGTTCGCCGCACCCGTTTCTCCTCATCGCGGACGCGATCCTCGTCGCAGCCACAGTCTCCATCCATAAGCAGACGCGGCGGAGTGGAAGGCGAAGTGGGCTACTTCCGCCGCAACCACTGGATTCCCGTGCCGGCTGCCAGAGATCTTGCCGATCTGAACGCGAAGCTGTTTGCGAACTGCCGTCGCGATGAGAACCGCGTGGTGGCAGCCCGCACGCAGAGCGTAGGCGGAGATAACGGGCCAATAAGCTGGACCGCGCGATTGTGGCCGGCTGCGCGAAGGTACGCACGAACTTCTACAGCGTGCCGCTGAAGCCGGGATCTGCCCAAGATGCTACTTGACCATTGCTATGACGCAGGACGAAACCGAGTTGCCCGGAAATCGAACAGAAACACACTTGTGATACAGGCACCGCGACTCAGGCACCACCTGCGGACCGATCGTCCTCAGATGCTGGATAAAAGTCCGCTGGGGTCAAGTGGATGAGATACCAGCAGGTTCGCAAACTGGTTGGCAGGGACTGGCTGGCTGAAGTAGAACCCTTGGGCTTCGTCACACTCCTGCAGCTTTAAAAAGTCCAACTCTTCTTTCGTTTCTACGCCCTCGGCGATCACCTGAAGTTTTAGACTTCTGCCCATGCCGATGATTGCGTTCACGATACTTGTGTCGCGAGGAATAGAGGTGATCTGGCGGACGAACGTTTGGTCGATTTTGAGGGAATCAAGCGGGAGTTTCCGAATATAACTTAGGTTGGAGTAACCCGTACCGAAATCGTCTACCGACACCCGTACGCCTCTTTTTCTCAGTGTTCCGAGGATGGAGGTGACATGATCGATACGTTCCATGAGCACACTTTCAGTAACCTCCAGTTCGAGAACGTGCGGATCCAGACCAGTTTCGTCGAAGATCGCCGTCAGATCTTCCAGGAACCCCTCTTTCCTGAATTGGATGGCAGAGACGTTGACGGCCATCGTTGCAAGGTGCATTCCCGCATCGATCCAGGCACGGGCCTGCTTGCATGCCTCACGCAGAACCCATGACCCAATGGGCAGTATCAAACCGGTGACTTCTGCGACGGGAATGAACTGCA
>JAJZDO010000639.1 GCA_021805955.1 Acidobacteriota bacterium | reverse complement strand
GGCACATGGTGGGGTGCGCTGGCGCGAAGCTGGAAATCTCTGTGGACAAGCCGAATCAACTCGCTTTTCCTGCTCACACTATCGCGCAGGATGAGGAGACGGTGCATTTCACCTGGCCGAGCGATGGCAAGCGGCACTGGCTGCTTCCTCAGGTGAATATGGCGGAAGGCGATCTGGAATTGCTGGGGAATCCTATCTACGTCAACTATGCGGCCACGAAACAGACTGGGATCCTTTCCGCTGGCGGCCATTAGGTCAGTTTCATAGTTAGTGTAGTTCTCATGTTGGAGAGTAGAGTGCAACCACGAGTGCCATCGGTATGACCCTATCGCGAATTCATCTTCCAAAAAAAGATTGCTTCCCAACCCGTTCCGCGCAGGACGTTTCTGCAAGGCGCTTTGGCAGTCGGCGGCCTGCTTGCCTGCGATTCGCTTCCGCTTCAATCTTCGTGCGTGAGGGATGGCTGACCCTGCAAAGGAGCTTTTTTCGATGCGGAATTATCTCCGACAATTCCCTTGCCTTCCATCACCGTGTATATCCTGTCGGCTGAAGGCAGTTGCATGCGTTCGATTTTTTGGTCGGGCCAGTCGATCTCAACCATCATCGAAGTTATGTCTGGACCCAGACCGAAATGCACCCGCTGGTCGTTCGATGAGGCATAGCTGCCTCCGCTGAACACGTCTTCGCGCTGCCGCAAACCATTGGCGGTAACATACACCGTAGCTCCCACGGCATCTCGCGGACTTTTCCCCTGTCCGACCAGTCGCAGCTCCACCCAGTGATTCTGGTCGGCGTTAACGTTGCGCAGCAAAGTTGGGACATCGTCGATATTGTTGATGACCGCATCGATCTTGCCATCGTTGAACAGGTCGCCAACGGCCATACCCCGCGCCGGAATTACCACAGCGAGCCCGGTTTTCCCCACTGCTGGAACCAGCGCAAACTCTCCGGATTTTAGGTTGCGAAACAGCAGCGGGCGTTCGGCATACGTGATGCCCCACGCATGAGAATCCACCATTGGATAGACATGCCCATTGGCAATCAATATATCTTTCCATCCATCATTGTCATAGTCGAGAAAGGCATCTCCCCAGCCTAGAAATGGCACGGTCGCATTCGCAATGCCGGCCTTACTGCTGACGTCGGTAAAATTTGCTCCGCCATCGTTGTCATACAGCACATCGTAATCGTCGGAAAACGTCGTATTGAGAAGATCGATGCGACCATCGTTGGTATAGTCTCCGGCCGCAATCCCCATCGAAGCTGTTTCACGCCCGTCTTTGTTAAACGCATAGCCGGAAGCATAACTATTATCTTCGAACGTTCCATCTCCACGATTGAGGTATAGATAGTTTGGCGTGGAATCGTTGGCGACGATCAAATCCAGTCTTTTGTTGCTTCTCAAACGCACGAAAAGGCTGCTCAGCCCATAGTAGCGGCTGTTGTCGCTCACGCCAGCCCTCTGACTTACATCGGTAAATGTTCCATCGCCGTTGTTATGGAAAAGATGGTCGCGTTCTCCCTGCATACCGCGCGGCCCGCAAGCCACCTGTGTGCCGCGATATTGGCACCCGGCGGCGGTTTCATTCATCGATCCAGCCGCTTGGGGCTTCTTACCAGCGAGATGCACATAACCCGGAACGAACAAATCCAGGAAACCATCGCCGTCGTAGTCACCAAAGGTCGCGCCCGTCGACCATCCACCGAGAGCGACACCAGCCCTTTCCGCAACGTCAGTAAACGTGCCATCGTGGTTATTGTGATAAAGCCGGTTTTTCCCGTAGTTGGTCACGTAAATATCGGGCCAGCCGTCGTTGTCGTAGTCGCCAATCACTACACCGAAACCCCAGCGGTCATTGGTCACTCCGGCTACCGCTGCAACATCGGTAAAAGTGCCATCGTGATTGTTATGGAACAGCGCTGCCCGCGGAGGAGCGGATTTTCCATCGAGCGCCTGATAGGTGGAACCGGTCACCAGATAGATATCCAGCCAGCCATCGTTGTCATAATCCAGGAGGGCAACTCCGGAGCCTATCGTTTCCAGAAGCGTTCGTTTCGACGGCGAGCCGGAGATATTTCTCCACCGTGTTAAACCGGCCTGCCTGGCAATATTCTGGAAAACGATCGGGCCATTCTTCACGAATCCACCGGCGGTGATGGGACGATTCTCGGAATCAAATGTGGGCGAAGAGGCGGCGCCAGCGCTCATGCCCTGCGACTGTTGCGGTGTTGTAAGCTGCCCGGAGACTGGCCCATTTCCCGTTCGGGTTTGCGCGATGCTGATAGTTGCAATAAGAGCAAGAACCAGGACAGGTGCTGCAATGAGGCCTGCCGTGAATATCCCTGCGCGAGACTGGCTACGTTCGCGGATAAGACATTTCTCCTTGAAGATGGTATATCCGTGGGTAGTTTCAATCCCACATCATATTATTCGGAGGTCTTCGTCTGATCGTGGACTATGCGAAACTTTTGCATTTCTTTTTGAAACATCGGTACATTGCCAGCTTCCTTATACGCGAAAGCAAGCCGGTAGAGATACTGGCCGTTTGTAGGGTTTAGTTCGGCAGCCTTACGGTAATTCTCAACCGTCGCAGCATATTCCTTCTTTTGCTCCTCAATCTGCGCCAAAGAAAAATATGCTTTCGCCAGATGAGGATCGAGGACCAGAACGCGCTGCAGGAGCGCAACTGCGTGAGGGTTTGCCGAACTCTCGCCCGACCACATTCCTGAAAGCGCCATCGCGTAATAGTAGAGAAGTCTCGCATTCTGTGGATACAAGCGAACCAGAGCGGCAAAGCGCGCGGTGATCTCCGGCGTCAACGAGGGAGGTATCTGCTCCGTTCCTCCGATCATCTCCATAGGGTGCGGATCGGCGGGGTCGAGCCGGGCCGCCGAGCACATTTCCTCTGCGGCCTCCGTGGACTGTCCCTGGGCATACAGCACGGAACCAAGGCCGACATGAAGCCTCACAGAAGCGGGATATTTCGCGATCCCATAGCGGAATACCTTTTCGGCAGAGCTTCCCTGGAATTGGGAAAGTGAAGTTCCAAAGTCGAAGATGTTCTGCTCGCTGGGATCCAGTCGCGTCGCAATTTGATATTGAGTTGAAGCTGCGCGGAAATGTTGCTGCCTGGTTTCGACCATGCCCAATAAATCGTGAAGCTCTGCCTTGTCTTGAATCTTTAGTTGATTTTCGATCAGGATGCTCGCTGCCTGAGTCTCCCCAGCCTGAAGGTAGGCGAGGCCAAGGTCATAAGCCACAGTAAAACCAATTGCGTCCGCAGTTGAATCCATTGCATGTGCATTTTCAAGGCA
>JAJZDO010000302.1 GCA_021805955.1 Acidobacteriota bacterium | reverse complement strand
GTCGATATGTCCTCCATTTTGTATAGCCCGCCATTGCCGGGGCGTGTGGCGCGGCATTGCATCCAGAAGCAGGACCACGGCCTGGAGCAGGCACTTGACCACCGTTTGATTGAGCTTGCGCAGCCCGCACTCGACCGCCAGCAGCCGGTGGAGGTCTCGTTGCCGATTCGCAACATCCATCGTACGGTGGGGGCCATGCTGGGCGGGGAAGTTGTGCGACGCTATGGATCGGGAGGACTGCCGGACGAAACAATCCGATTTCGTTTTCAGGGATCTGCCGGACAAAGTTTTGGGGCGTTCCTGCCTAACGGCGTCACGCTAACGCTGGAAGGGGAGGCGAACGACTACGTCGGCAAGGGGCTTTCCGGCGGCAGAATTGTTATTTTCCCGCCGCGCAACTCCAGCTTTCAGCCTGAGGAGAGCATCCTTGCAGGCAATGTGATTCTCTATGGCGCGACCAGCGGCGAACTCTTTCTGAATGGAATCGCCGGCGAACGATTTGCCGTTCGCAATTCTGGAGCAACCGCCGTAGTCGAAGGCGTTGGCGATCACGGATGTGAATATATGACCAACGGACGCGTCGTCGTGCTGGGTGCATGTGGCCGCAACTTTGCTGCTGGGATGAATGGAGGAATCGCGTACGTTTTCGACGAGCGTGGCGATTTTATGCAGAAACGATGCAACCCAGCTTCCGTGGATCTTGAGCCGCTGACCGATGAACAAGAGATCGAAGATTTACAGTTGCTGATCACGCGCCATCGCGACCTGACTGGAAGTCCGCGCGCTGGGTGGATTCTTACAAACTGGAATGAGAGCCTGCCAAAATTTATCAAGGTATTTCCGCAGGAGTATAAGCGTGTACTTCGTGAGCGCGGAGAAGTGGCTATCCCGACTGGAGAACTTCCTACATTGACGATCGCTGAGCAGGTGCAACATGGGTAAATCGACGGGATTCATGGAGTTTCCACGAGAGCTGCCAGAGCGGCGTCCGGTGGTAGAACGCGTCAACGACTGGGTGGAAATCTACCGCTCTTTTCCGGAAGAAAAGCAGCAGCAGCAGGCAGCGCGATGCATGGATTGCGGTGTACCTTTCTGCCATACGGGCTGCCCTGTCAACAACATCATTCCCGACTGGAATGACCTGGTGTATCGCGGTCGCTGGAAAGAGGCTGTACGCCGTCTGCACGCAACCAACAATTTCCCGGAGATCACGGGCAGAATTTGTCCGGCACCCTGTGAGGCTGCGTGCGTCTTAGGCATCAATGCTCCTCCGGTGACGATCAAACAGATTGAAAAAAATATCATCGACCATGCGTATGAAGAGGGCTGGGTCCATCCTGAGCCACCTGCGTTTTCTACCGGCAAGCGAGTTGCGGTTGTGGGTTCTGGGCCGGCGGGTTTAGCGGCCGCGCAACAACTGCGTCGTGCGGGACACGCAGTCACCGTATTTGAAAAAGCCGATCGCATCGGCGGTTTGATGCGCTATGGAATTCCGAACTTCAAGCTGGAAAAGACCATTCTCGACCGTAGACTTGAGCAAATGCAAATGGAGGGCGTGACATTTGTTACAGGTGCGCACGTCGGCCAGACTGTGGCCGTTGAAGATCTCCAGCGCGACTTCGATGCCGTTCTGTTGGCAGGCGGCGCGGAGCAGCCTCGAGACCTTTCCGTCCCAGGGCGCGAACTGAAGGGCATTCACTTCGCAATGGAGTTTCTACCGCAACAGAATCACCGTTGCGAAGGCGATGCCGTCGCGGAAGATGGAGCGATTTTGGCAACCGGCAAGCGAGTGGTCATTATTGGCGGCGGAGATACCGGTGCGGATTGTCTGGGAACAAGTCATCGCCAGAAGGCCCTCTCGGTTGAGCAATTTGAAATTATGCCGGTACCGCCGTCTACGCGCTCTCCCCTTACGCCGTGGCCATTGTGGCCGATGCAACTGCGGACTGAAGGTGCGCACGAGGAAGGTGGAAAGCGAAATTGGAGCCTGGCCACAACAAAGTTTGTCGGCGATGAGCACGGAAACGTGAAGCAGTTGCATGGTGTCCAGGTGGGTCCTCCTCCAAAGTTTGAGCCTCAACCTGGCAGTGAGTTTGTTCTTGAAGTGGATCTTGTGTTGCTTGCCATGGGCTTCTCGGGACCTGTCCGCAACGGCATGATTGAAAAGCTCGGAGTCGCCCTCGACTCCAGGGGGAATGTCGCAACTAACAATAGCTACATGACCACGGTCGAGGGAGTGTTTGCAGCAGGCGATATGCGGCGGGGACAATCCCTAGTGGTGTGGGCGATCTCCGAAGGACGGAAAGCGGCGGCGGCTGTCGATGAATATTTACGTGTTACCCCGAACACTCGCGATGCCAGCCTGGTCGGCGTAGCGGGTTAAGGCCAATCACCGTGTCACCAAGGTTGACGCCATAGTGCGACCGATTGTGGAGCGCTTCCACGATGTTGGCCTTCCTCAATGGGAAGCTGGAACTGCGTTCCCTCGACTTTCATTCGCCTTGTTGGTTGCAATGCTGCGATTCGGAATGTCGTAGCGCATGCTTCAAATCAGCCCAACAGGACCAAACGTTGGCCGCGAAAACAGCCGAGCAAATCCACTGATTAGAAGGCTGATGCCAATCAATGTGCCGAGCACCCACACGGAACTGATTGGCCAGTGCGTCCATATCAAAATGCCCAGCAGTAGAGTGATCAGTCCATCCCATAGAAACCAGCCAGCGCGATGGGAACGGCGAAGCCGGAAGTACAGCACCAGTTCAATGACACCCTCAATTACAAAATAAGAGGCCAGCAGCAACGTCAGGGTCACCAACCCGCGTGCCGGATGGAAAACCATATAGAAACCAACAAAGAGGTATAGGACCGCAATGAGCAACTGCCAAACCACCGCACCGGTACTACGGGAATGCCAGCAGTAAATTAAGTGAACCACGCCTGCAACCAACAGCAGCCAGCCAATGACAGCGGTTACCGCAATCCCCACGACGAAGGGCAAAAGAATCGCCAGAAAGCCGACGGCGATCAGCAGAGTTCCAACGATCATGCGCCCACCATTCTTTTCAGGGCGAGCTATTGAGTTCAATGTAGTTTCGTCCATGGTTCTCTCCTTGCAGGAAATCAAACGCGCTAGGGCATGTTAGCACTAAGTCGCGACTTCCTGATGGACTGCAAATACGGAGATCGGCGCGGCGCAGTACCGTCGTATCGAGCCGATTCTGCCGCGTCGGCGCGGCAATGTGAGCATGTCGAATCTCACCGTATTGAACGCCATTCTGTAGGTGGCCGAGCAGGAATGCAAGTGGCGCGGCCTGCCC
>JAJZDO010000832.1 GCA_021805955.1 Acidobacteriota bacterium | reverse complement strand
CTGCGATGATGCCGATTTCGCCTGCGCCATCCTGGAATGTGTATCGCAGGGCGGTCTCGCTGACGACTTTGGCGGCCAGCGGTACTACCGGCTGGAAGGTGTTGAGAGCGGCCAGGATTTCCTCCATGCGGACCACCACTTCCGGAGTCCAGACGCGATCCTCTTCCAGCGGCATAAATTCAATGAAGCGCACGATCACGCCTTCATCGCGCGAGAATCTTGCAAATTCGACGATCTGGTCTTCGTTAAATCCGCGCAACAGCACGCAATTGATTTTCACCGGATCGAGGCCCACGCGTTTGGCAGCACGAACCCCAGCAAGGACTCTGTTGAAGCTGTCGGGCACACGCGTGATGCGCGAGAATTTCTCGTGATCGATAGCGTCCATGCTGACGGTAATGCGGTTCAGTCCCGCGTCTTGCAGCGGCTGCGCCAACTCCTGTAGCAGATGCCCGTTGGTGGTCAGGGCAATGTCCAGCGGCCGGCCCGCGCCCGACGCGAGTGGGACGCCCTCCACGGAAAAAGCGGTCCGCATCTGTGCCAACTCGGAGATCATGTCGATGAGGCCCCTGCGCAATAGCGGTTCGCCGCCTGTTAATCGAATCTTTTCGATGCCCAGCGAAACAAAGACGCGCACCATGCGGAGATAGTCGGCAATGGGAAGTTCAGCATACTGCGCGCCTTCATTGCCAGTGCGGCAGTAGATGCACTTGTAGTTGCAACGGTCGGTGACGGAGACGCGCAGATCGGTGATGGCGCGGCCGTGCTTGTCCGTTAAGCGTGAAGAAACGGATAACGAGCGGACATCGGGATGTGTAGAGGTCGCGGCCATTTCCTTACCAATCTGAAATGCGGGAAAAGGCCTGAAGGGAGCAAACAGACAGAGGCACCTGGACGTAGCGCAGGGTGCAACCGTCGCCGAGCTTCCTTTCCAATGCGATCCAAATGTTGTCTCAGATCGCGGGAGGCGTAGCCGTTTCCAGCTATGCCCTTGGTTCCTGCCTGTTTCCTGCACATGGAACGCCGCCGCAACCGCCAGGGTATGCCCAAGAGGCGGGAGCGGTCGGAAGACTTTTACAGTATAGAAGGAATCGCCTGCCGAGGGTGAAGCAGGACGGGTACTGTGTTTGATTGATTTAAGCGCAGATCGAAACGACCTGCACCAGGTTTACAGCAACAGCTTTCTCATGACGATTATTGCTTCGGCCCGAAATAGTCATACTCATTCGGCGTACCTGACATGCTGATGGAGGAAGTAGCGCTGCACCCGTTGCGGCTGCTTCTGGATACTGCGGAGCGAAGAGGATGCGGTCCTTGTCAGGGCCGTCTTGGTTCTTGCCGGGGAGGTTGTGGTGACCTTTTGCTTCAGGTCGGCATTGGCCTTCAGCCATTGTTTGACCAACTGCGAGTGATGGACACGCAGATTGTCCAAGATCAAGAAGAGCTTTCTCCGCTCGTGGCGGGTCAACCGTTTCAGGAAGCCGATCAGGACCTTCGCATGCAACGCGCCGGGGAAGAGCTTCCAGCGCATCTGCCCCTTGTTGGTCACCGTCGCAATCACGCTCAGGCTGGAGCGATTGCGGTGGACGCGCAACACCGGCGTCTCACCCCTGGGCGCGTAACCGCCGCCCCAACCGCCCGTCCTCGCTCCAAAAGCTCGCCCTTTGGCTTTTCCTGACTCTCTCTCTCGGACAATGCCGCCTTCCAGCCTCGCGTAAAATGAAGCAGGTGCCTCAGACGAAGCGCGAAGAGATGTGGATCGCCATGAAGGGAAAATTCCGCACCAGCTTATGATTCGTTCCTACCAAGGCAAATCTCCCGTGATTCCGCAGTCCTGTTATGTGGATGTTTCCGCGCAAATCATCGGCGATGTCACACTCGGCGAGCATTCCAGCATCTGGATGAACGCCGTGGTGCGCGGCGATGTCCATTCCATCCGTATCGGCGCCAACTCCAATGTGCAGGACTGTTCCGTACTCCATGGAATGCGATATCGCTATCCCGTCATCGTCGGCGATTGGGTCACGATTGGCCATAACGCCACGGTCCACGGTTGCATCGTCGAAGATGCGTGTTTGATCGGCATGGGCGTCGTGATCCTGAACAATGCGCGCATCGGCGAAGGCTCGATCATCGCTGCAGGCGCGGTAATTCCTGAAAACACAATTGTCCCGCCACGCACGCTGTGGGCTGGAGTTCCAGGCAAACAGCGACGCGAGCTTTCCGATGCCGACCGCGAAATGATTTTGGTGTACGCCAAAAACTATCTCGATTACACCAAAATTTATTTAGAACAAGCGGACACTACATCGGCGATCTGAGTTCGTCCGCTACGCCGGCTTCCCGCATACACCGATTTGACGTAACACCGTACACTGGAGATGAAAACTTTATGGGAGTGGACGAGCATGGCACACATGGTTCAATGCGCGAAGTATAAGACGCAAATGGAAGGGCTCGACGAGCCGCCTTTCGACAGCGATTTCGGCAACAAGATTTATCACAGCGTCTCCAAACAGGCTTGGGGCGAGTGGTTGGAGCGACAGAAGATGCTGCTGAATGAATATCGCCTGCAGCCGTGGACCCCCGAGGCGCAGGAATTTCTGGTGGAGCAGATGAACCAGTTCTTCTTCGGCGAAGGCTCTGCCATGCCGAAGGAATATGTTCCGCCGTCTGCGTAGAAAATCAGTGAGATGTGTTTGGGGTCGCGATGCCGGTGTAAACTGTGTCAGACCCTGCGTTCTTTTTTGAACGTGATCGTCGGGACGTGGCTCAGCCTGGTAGAGCACTCGCTTGGGGTGCGAGGGGTCGGCAGTTCAAATCTGCCCGTCCCGACCAATATTTTCAATGATTTACAGAGGCAGAAAGTCAGAATATCGTAGTCTCATCAGCTATGCTATTCAGTCCGTGTGTCCAGTCTAGGCGCTGGAGCGGGAAAAGCGATCATCGTGGCTCTCGAAATGGGGGCCGCGTATGATGGGTGCTGATCCAACGGTACACAGATCGATTCATGTCGGCGTATATATCCGCTCGCCCACTGGGAAGTTGTGCTGACAAACGAACCTCCACGGACAATGCGATCCAATCCTCTCTAAGAATCTGTTTAAAAACTACGCAAGCCTTCGCAAAAGCAGATGAGCGAAGGCAACATAGATCATAGTTTCTGCTGTGGTGTGAAGCAGCTCGTAGTCTTTGGACAAGCGGCGGGACCAGTTGAGCCACGCCAAGCTGCGTTCCACGATCCAGCGCTTGGGCAGCACTTGAAACAGGTGCTGTTCCTTGCGTTTTACAATCTCGATCGAGTAGCCAAACATCTCTT
>JAJZDO010000606.1 GCA_021805955.1 Acidobacteriota bacterium | reverse complement strand
ATTCAGACTTGGCACATCATTTGCTAATTAAAGAAGTAAATATGAGGCATCCCAACTAAGCAATCCTCTCAGAAGTGATCCCGCTGTACTCGTCGCCCTAGCGAAAGCATAGAGCGGCTCCTATCCGATAAGTACCTGCCAATTCCTCTTCGTAAGCCTCGATGCAGGGCCCGCAACAGCGGGCCTTTCGCGTCATCTTCTATACCGGGCGATAAGTCGCGGCATAAACTTGACATGTGGCGAAGACAAAATCCTCTCAAATCAGCGCGAAATCCACTGACGCCCGACTGCGGGAAATTGATGCATTTTTCGCCGACGGCGGGCTAATGCGTAGTCCGCGCAGGAAGCCAGCGCCAGCCAGCCGAGTTGGCCGGTCCAGCAAGAAAAGGGCAGGAAGCCTGGCGAAGAAGCGGCCGGGCGCGGGGTCTGGAGTGGAAACATCGGAATTGGAGATTCTTCGCGTGCCGGAGTGGGCGCAATATGACTGGCTGGTGCATGGCTTCAGCACTCGGAGCGGAGGCGTGTCGACGGCCTATCGTCCGGGCGAGCACTGCGGCGAACTGAATCTTGGGTTCACGGCCACGGATTCGCGGGAGCATGTGGTGCGGAATCGCGAGCTGTTTGTGCGAGCCCTGATCGATGCGCCTGGGCGCGCCAAGCGCGGCGCGGGCCGGAGAAAAACCGCAGAGACAACACTGAAGTTGTTGCGGCAGATTCATTCCGGACTGGTGCATCGCGCGGAAGCATTGGTCGATGCGAGTGTGATGAGCACCGAGCCTGGAGACATGGTGCGAGGGGACGGAATGATTGCGACGGAGCCGGGCATGCTATTGGGGATTCAGACGGCGGACTGCATTCCCGTCTTGATCGTGGATGTGCGGCAGCGAATTGTAGCGGCGTTTCATGCGGGATGGCGCGGAACTCTGGCGCGGATTGTCGAGCGCGGCGTGGGGCGGCTGCGAGCGGAGTTTGGCAGCCAGCCGGGCGACCTGACGGCTGCGATTGGGCCGGGAATTGGTTTTTGCTGCTACTCGGTGGGCGAAGAAGTGCAGATGGAGTTCCGTTCGCAATTCTGTTACGCCGATGATTTATTTCAGGAAGTGTTCGACCTCGACCCGATCAAGGAAAAGTATCCCATGCTATTTTTGACGGCGCGCGCGCCCGGCCATAGCAACCTGGGGCCGAGCCTGCATCTTGACTTGCCGGAAGCAAACCGGCGACAGCTGCTGGACGCGGGACTCGCTCCGGAAAAGATCCACCCGCTGAATCTCTGCACAGCGTGCGATACGAAGCGTTTTTTCTCTCATCGCGCCGAGCAGGGATTCACCGGTAGGATGTTGAGCGCGATTGGCATACGACCCGCGTCCGCGTGACCAAAGAAGGCAAGTGTCGCCAGGGCTTATGATTCTGTTACGCACTAGCTATGTTCCCGCGCAGAACGCGCGGCACATATGCGGCGCTCGGCATCGGCAGTTCGATTCAGGGGGGATCATGGCGGTGGACAAGAAGGCAACGGCGGTTCCTAGTGCGGAATCGGAGAAAATGAAGCAGATGATTGTGCTTTTGAAAGAATCCATCGATATCAAACGCACGGAGCTGGCAAACACGAAAGAAGAGATTCGCAGACTGCAGGGGCGAACGAAGGAAATAGAAAAGAGTATTAAGAGATTTGAGAAGCTAATGAATGCCGCACGACCATAAACATGCGACTCGAGCACAACTTGATACAAATCTAGCCAGACCTCTGCGGGGGCTCGCCGTCGCTACTTCAAGAGTGAGTCAACACTCATTGCGGCTATAGTTATCGGAACCGGGCGAATTCAAACGACGGTTGAACATACGCCTAGCCCGCATGTCTCACAGGCGGGTTGTTGGATTGGGGCACCCAGACATTACGCTAGAGCGGATTGACAGTTGGTGTAGTTATTTGTGGAAGGGAGTCATTCTGAACGGAACGTAGCGGAGTGAAGAATCCAGAGAATATGCGCCTGTCATTGCCGCCGTCGTCCTCTGGATTCTTCGCTCCGCTCAGAATGACTCATCCCATCTTGAAGCCAGTATCTGTAAATCCGCCCCAGGATGGCCACCCGGCTCTCCACTCTATATCGACTGAATAATCGCTTTAACTGCGCCAGTGCAGCGTGACCGGTCCCGCCAACGGATGCTCAAAGGAGCCTGTGGAGGCCATCTGCAGGCGAGCCTGCTTCAAGGCAAAATACCATTTCGCGGGACGATCGGCGTCGTCGATCAGCATCAGGGATGGATTGAACTGCAGACCTTGCGCCTGCTCCACCATCGTTTGCCGGTCCTGTTCGACAAATCTGCGACCGAAGGCTTTCGCAATCGGAGTGACGAACGGGATGTTGTAAAAAATATTCCACGCGGAATACACATCGATGCGGCAGGCGGTCGCGGTGACGGGCGTAACCGTGGTCAGACTGGAGAACCATTTCTCGCCGCAGCGAATGGTTTCGTAGCGCCGGTTGGGCAGAACGAAGTCAATGGTGGTCACGATGGGCTGACCATAGACGCCTAACAACTTGTATGGGGCGCTGTTGGCGGAAGGCGCGTGGGCGGTCATGCGAAACCCCTGTGGAATCGGCTCGAATTGTTTTTGCTTCACGTGGATGCTGGCACCGCTGCGCCACCACCAGGACTGATGCACAAACGGACCGTGCGCGGGATCCATCAGGCCGATGATGCCGTGATCGACGTTGCAGGGCAGGTCGGCGGCCAGATGCGCGGAACGAAAGCGCGGCCCGAACTTTGGCAGTTCCGGCACGGCGGGCAGCGCAGCCTCGTCTTCCGCGCGCACGCGGCCTGAGCCGGGCGCAGGCACATAGACCCACGCATAGCCATCGCGCTCGACACATGGAAAGGCGGTCGCGTAGATGCGGGCGCAATCCAGAGTGTCCTCCGGCGTCAGCGAGGGAATTTCTTTGCATTGACCGCTGACGGGGTCGAACTTCCAGCCATGATATTTGCAGGTAACAGCCGAACTGTTGGCCGAAGTATCGAAGGTCCCGAAGGAAAGCGGAATGCCGCGATGCGGGCAACTGTCGCGCATGGCGAAGAGTTTGCGATCTCGCGTTCGACCGAGCAAAAGAGGAATTCCGAGCAGCATCGCGGTTGCCGTCTGACCGGCGCGCAGCTGATCGCTGCGCATTGCGACATACCAGTCGTCATAGATCAGGGTTGCCGGCGGAGTTGCAGCGGCGCTCGCCGGAGCGTTGCCAATGGACGTAGAGGACACGACATTCATCTGGATATTCTCTTCTGAAGCAAACATTCAACATAACTATATGCTCGGAATTCATGGCTATCGCATCGA
>JAJZDO010000458.1 GCA_021805955.1 Acidobacteriota bacterium | reverse complement strand
TTGTTTCCAACCTCGGTAACGCTCAAGCTGTCGTGCGAGATTACCGCGGAGCGGATGCAAAGGTTCAGGCGAAAAAACAGGAATACGTGGAAGCGCCAATGACAGGCGCTCACGCATCACCCAATAGGCGCAGGCCTTACGCAGTACGCGCAGATAATCGCTGGCTTCCCGAGCAGTCGATGTCCGGGATAGCACCACTGTTTCAAGCGCACGGATATCCCTCGCGGTCCAGAATGCGCTCTCTGCCCCCGTCAGAATCTGTGCAATGCGAGACGGATGCGCGGCAAGGAAATCGATCAGGTGTGGAAGAACCTCACACATTTGCCTCGATGTCAGATCGAGCGTATTGGGACACAGGAAGACATTTCGATCATCGGTAATCTGGAGTGTCACTGGGCATCTCCTTCCGCTACGCTGAGTGCTAATGGCTCGAAACCCAGCTCCGCCAGAAGGGGCACAAGCAGAATCTCCAGACGACGTCGGTACTCATGATAGGAAAAGGAGGAAAACGGTCCCCACGGTTCTTCGCCGCGCCACCAGTGTCCCATCCATGCATCAGCGATCTCCGGAGGCAGACCGCGATCGCGAAGATGCGTTCCCACAAAATGCCGCGCGACATTCACGGGAAAAGGAAGATACTTCGCCATCCAGGGCGCCAAACTTCGCGGCTGAACATCTAACACCTTTGTCGTGCTGGCCAGAAAGTAGCACGGGTTGGCGCGTGTCGCGGACGGTAGCGAATGACTGACGTGCAGAGCACTCAGATAATCGTTGTAGTACGCAATCTGCTGCTGTGCTTTCGGTGGAAGCCAGAGAACGCGAGTTCTGTAGCCATTCTCCGGACCCTTGTCGTGCATCCGTGCCATGCCCGTGAACCGATCCACCTGAGACAAATGCAAATAAGGAGTATGCACTCCCCGAGCGCCGACCGCAAAGCCAAAGCTCCACACGCTGTACAGCGTATAGAGATTATGCCGACGTACGAATTCTTCTTCTGTCGGACTTTCGCCGCTGATTTGCATCGAGTCTCTGAGGTCATTCTTCAGACGATGCACAGCCTCGCGTACCACTTCCAGTTTCGGGCAATTCCAGCTTCCAACGAAAATACCGTTGCCCGGATTGATTGCGTCGCCTCGCACGGTAAGCGCATAACCGTTCCGCGCAAGTTCTTCCGCAATACTTGTTGCGGCGCGAAGGTAGATACTCTGCAACTTCTGTCTCGCAGAGGCTCGGTAGAATCGACGCACCGAAGCCAGTCGATGATCTTTTCCCGTAATCCATGCTGCCGCAACAATATCTCCATTCGTCTGCTCGACGATGGTCTGAAAAAGTACACCATCGATTTGTGAGCGCAGAAATTCTTTCATTAACTCGATGGTCGGATCGCAGCGAGTCGAGCCGTTCACGATACCAGTCAATCCCGTGAACAAAGCGACGAATGTCTGCTTTCGGTTTTCTATGCCGCAACACATCGTCATTCAGGGCTCTGGATGTGCGCAGGTGTCTCCACCAGTGCAGTATGGAAGAGGTTCCTCCGACAGCGTCCGGAAGGGAAAGGGAATCTGCGCGGGGATATGCAAGCTCCGAAGGTGGCAATTTCACGGGAATGCCCAAAGGCGTTGGGATCGAACGACACCACTCGGGAAAAGATGACGCCCTGTCCACTTCTGCTTGTCTGACCTCATCCACGACAAGCTTCAGACCAGTTGACGAATCGGCAGATCGGTCCGTCTGCACCTCCAGCCGCAGCGCCTCTTCGAGCGGCGCACCCGTCCACAGCATAGTGTGCATCAAAGCACTGACTTCCAGCCATTCCAAAGAGTCTTCTCGATCTTGCACACTGCGAAGCAGGTCAGCGACTTCGCCGACTGAAAGATTTCCAAAGGCAAACGGCAACAACTGATTCGCCATCTCAACGGACCCGGCATGCGCCCAGGCTGCCGCGGCCTCTCCATCAGCCAGCAGCAATTTGTCCGAGGCAAACTCTTCGGCTGGATGGTCGCCCGCGATGCCCGAAGCTTGCCGCTGAGCGCGGCTTCCCGTCCAGAGCGACGGAAGATACAAGATATCCTCGTTTGAATCGGTTAGAACCATTTCGTCGTAGCTGACCGCGGCCTTTTCATGCTTCTCCCGCTTGTGCCGACGCTCCACGGAGGTTATGCCCGTCGAACCGTCCACTCCTTGACTTCCACCTTGCGGATTTCCTTTGCCTCCAATACCCGTTCGGCGGCGAAGACCAGGCATGTCATTACCCCAGTCCAGAAAATAGGCAAGACTGCGCAAACCTCGTACAGCGAGAGAGCCTGCCTGGTGCTACACATGCACAGGAAGCTGAACAGCCTTGAAGTCGTCATCGATCGCTGCTCCATTGAAGTTGTCTCTCAACCTATCAGCGACACTGCGCAGCGTTTGGGATAACTCCGGGCCGCTTTCTTCAAAGTTGATTTGGAGTAGTGGAGATGACCATTCCGAATCAGCAGAAGCAAATCTACGAAGCGCCCATGCTGCGGTGTAAATCGAAGCATGAAATCCTGCATACGGCTCCGTCCCCGCAATCCAGTTTGCATCGCTCGACATGCGACGTAGCAGTTGAATATGTGCATGGAGAAAGTGTCCCTGCAGACCTCGGTAACGCAGCCGGAGAGACAAATCCTCCTGGTCGTTCCAAAGTGCTCCGTGCAATCCATGTTGCTTCAGTCCGCTCCGGTAGATCGGACTAGGTTTCTGCATCCGCAGAAATCTCTCCCTTCCGCAGGCGCAGTCTTGACCTTCACCTGAAAAGATGCGCTCGGACAGCGACTCTACATTTTTGTTGACCCATTGGAAGATCGGATTCCACCGGCCCAGACAAGTTCTGAATCCATCCTGCGTATTCAGCCAACCACTCAGCGCAGCGATATCCGATCCGTGATGGCAAATCCTCACAAAGCCTGGGATATCCGGATGGATGTTCAACAGCCAAAGCATCTCCTGTAGCCCGGCAACATCCTGCCGATCCTCTTCTGCGGCTGTGAGCAGGCGCGTCCATGCTGGCTTCAGTTGAGTCATCTCACTCTCCTCGTTTTGCCCTGATCGTTCGCTTCGCGTGCGCGCTTGCTTGAGCGGCGATTGCTGTGCGCCACCTCCACCGAAGCAACTCGTACAGGCTGTCGTCCCGCGCCCACCTGCTGCCAACTCCGGTAGCCCAGCCCGATCAGCATCGCCAGAACGGTATCCGGCGCATAGACTCGATAGCATGTCTTTTGGCTTTGCGCTCCGGCGCCGACCTCGATCCGCTCAATGTATCTTTTTCGCAACAGTCGCCCAATGGTGCGCTTAACGGATGTCTTATCCG
>JAJZDO010000566.1 GCA_021805955.1 Acidobacteriota bacterium | reverse complement strand
CGATCTGAGGGCTTAGCCAGCTTGTCCACAGTAATCTGAAAGAAAACACCATACTGCGATAGTACACAGACTTACGGCAACTCCAGCCATATT
Organism: Acidobacteriota bacterium; assembly: GCA_021805955.1. The sequence goes on along the minus strand of JAJZDO010000566.1, from coordinate 3,243 downwards.
CCCACTCATTAGAAGTTGTTCACAGTTGGCAAGTAGAAAGCCGGCTAAGCACACCCAGATGGCTGGTGCGGACTTCGCTCCGAGATTCCACAGGACAAACGAGGCAAGAGTAATAAGCGCAGCGGTCAGAATCATCCACAGGTTTTGCGCGACTACCCAAGGGAAGAGCGCAAATGGCATTAGGAGAATTAGCGCTGTTGGCAAATTAACGCTAATCGCAATTATGGTTGATGCATATTCTCTTGCAAGTGGAGCGGTCGGAAGCCTGCCCCCCTCAGCTTTATACTCCTGAAGAACGGTGTTTTCCTCATAGGGATCCTCGTGTTGAAATACACAACGTGAGCCATAATAAATTTCGCTGAAGTCTAACATGTTTTTCCAACTTAACGTGCTCGCGCGCAGCTTATAGCTCCAAAAAGTGAATAGGCTCATACAAAGGAGTAGAACTGCTGATCCGCTCCAAAAGGTTTGGTTGATCTTATAGATTCTTTCCACTTACATGCCCCTATGAACCGCGCCCGTTTATGTAAGTTGGAGCGCTATCCCGTTATTGACCATCGGCCACAATGGCGACGTGGCTGCACAGAGCTGCGAAGGTCCCCTCTATCGTGTCGGAAGCGCCTGCAGGGTCACCGTGAACACGAGGAGGCCCACACGCAATTCATGCGCCATTTATGGCAACACGATGCGCTTCTAAGTCTGTTTGGAAATTCGACTGAAAGTGTATTGCAGATAGAAAACTTATCGCGTAGTAATTCGTAATCGTGTGACTTATATCTCGTAACCAATTATGCGGTGTCCGAAGTAACATGAATCCAAGTCTGCATGAATCAATGCCCGAAAACCTGTCGTAATTCACGAATCTGAACTTCCCAAAATGGAAATTCAGGCACACGTAATAGGTGAGAGCTTTTGACCATAACGCCGCACGGGTTACTGGAAGAGGAGTGAGATGACAGAAAGAACGCACCCGGCAAGCTGTGTCAGAGTGCCCCGGCGGCTGATTGAGTGCAATTGAAAACCGCTCAGTATATCTCTACGTTCCCAGTTAACTAATACGCGGGGTGCTGATCTATGCGTGGACTCGGCGATTGAAAAACCCGGCGGATGAAGACCCAAAGATAGAAACATCCCAGCGCCAGAAGAACCAGGGGAGCTGGCCAAAGCAGCACATTCATGAGCTTGCCGGTCCAGGTAGTCAAAGACGCCGTCAGGTTCTTTGTGAAGATGAGCAGCCAGACAAGCGGAAGATCACTCGTCACAAGGATCCCTGCTGAAGTCAGAGCAAGCGCCACCCACCGCCTCATCCCGCCTTCTGCCCAGAGCATGGCGCACGCGGGAATCGCGAGCAACAGAAGCTTTGCGTCATAAGGCCGGTGATAGACGGGCAGTAGAGTGAGAACCGAAATCGCCGCGAGGGCCAAGGGTGCTTGTTCTGATGAAAAACGCCTTTTCATCACCACGAAAGCCCATATCAGAATCAAGGGACCAGCAATGAGATAGCTGACGGGATTATAGACTCCGGGATTATTTCGAAAGACGCTGATTGCAGCCTGCAGGTCGATGATCCGGTCTACGCCGCTGTTTGTGGCTGAGGGCGCGGGATCGTTCAGACCGCCGTGGACCAGCTCACTGCGAATGTTCCTGTGCAACTCGTGCATCCATTGCGGGGAGACCTGACCGATCCAAACAGTTGCGAAGACCCCTAGAATGCCGGCTACAGCCAATGTCTGGAGAGCGCGCTTGCGCAGCATTCCGCCTGAAAGCAGGAAGTAAAGCCATACGAAGCCGGCGTCATGCGGCTTGAGGAGAAGACTGATCGCCAGCAGCAGAACACCAGCCGGCGCATAGCGATCCCGGAGGAAACTGCACGCGGCAATGATGCAAAGGCCTACGGCGATTCCCGCCGAGTCTCCAAGGAAAAAAAGGTTCTGGCAGTTGGCCAGGATAAATCCAGCCATGCAGAGCCAGAGAATCGGCGCTCTGTCCGCACCAAGATCCCATAGCAAAGAAGCGGACAGCACAAGAAGCAAGGCGCTTAGAAAGATCCAGAGCATCTGCGCAATTCCCCATGGCAGCAGCGCAAGGGGTGCGGCAAGAAACAGTGCTGTCGGTAAATTGATTCCATTGATCAATGCGGCCGGGGCGGCTCTTGCGGCGAAAGATTCGGTTGGAAAGCTGCCGCCCTCAGCCTCAAACTCGCGAAGCACGGTGCCTGGATCATAGGGATCTTTGTGCTGCAATGCGCATCGGGAGCCATAGTAGATCGCGCCGAAATCCACCATCCCGATTCCACCGTGCATCTCGCGGCGCAGCATGTAACCCCACAACGCGGAGAGACTGACGCACAAGATGAGTAGTAAGGTTTCCAGCCGTCGGCTTGCGCTCATCTTTCACTCCCCATATGAGGTTCGGCAGAGGTTGCGGCTGACTTTTTCGCGGCTCCGTCATGCAGTGTTACACCAGAGGAGGATGGGCGGTAACGAATGTAAGTCCAGAGATAGAAACTCCCCAGCAACAGAAGCGCCAGCGGAGTCGGACGAAGCACCAGCGCAGTCATCAACTTTCCCGTCAGCGTAGATGGCGAGAATGCCAGCTTGTCGGAAGCTGCCAGCAGCAGGATCAGAGGAGAATCGCTTGTCAGCAGGATACCCAGTGACGTCAGTACGAGCGCAATCCACCGTCGTGCTCCGCCCTGGCTCCAAAGCATCGCGCATGCAGGAATCGCGAGCAGCAGTAGTTTCGCATCATAGGGCCGATGATAGACGGGCAACAGCGTTAAAGCAGAAATTGCTGCCAGCGCAAGCAGCGCACTCTCCGGCGTGGCGCGCTTCCGCAACGTCGCAAAGGCCCAGACCAGAATCAGGGAGCCCGCGATAAGATAGCTGGCTGGATTATAAAAATGAGGGTTGTCCCAAAAAACGCTGAGCGCGGTCTGCAAGCTTATGATCGCACCAATACTATCGCTGGTGATTCCAGATAGACCAGGATCATCCACGCCTCCTCTCACTAACTCAGCGGCAAGGTTTCTGTGCAGTTCCTGCGGCCAGTGCGGCGAGGACTGCGCGATCCAGACAGTCGTGAGGATGCCAAGGATCGCGGCTATCACCAGAGTTTGCAGCGCCCGCTTGCGCAGCGCGCCGCCCGCCAAAAGGAAATAGAGCCATACGAAGCCGGCGTCGTGCGGCTTGACAGCAAGGCTTATTGCGAACAACAAAACTCCGGCCAATACAAAGCGGTCTT
>JAJZDO010000104.1 GCA_021805955.1 Acidobacteriota bacterium | reverse complement strand
CAGATCGATTGCGGCCATGGGCGCGGAGAAAAGCAGAAGCAGATTCCCTGCGGGAATGACAACAAAAAAACAAAGACAAGAACAAAAACAACTGCAAGAACAAAGGCGGGAGCAGGGTCAAAAGCGGAGAATGCTTATCTGCTGATGACGAGAACGACGAGACCGAAGATGGCTGCTACGAACACGACGACGCCGAGGATCATGAGGACGATGACGCGGGCGGCGTTTTTCTTTTCTCCGGCATCGGGGCGAGTGATGCCGAAGGTGTCGATAAATCCGCCAGCAAGAAAATCCAGGAGCTTCATGGTGCGTTGTCCTCACTGCCTAGCATAGCGAATCCGCGGGCGGGTGTGTGCGGGGAGCTTCAGATACGGAAGAGTTCGCGAAGACGTTTGGTCTGAGCGCGGCTGACAGGAATCTCAGTATGCGCGCGGTCGTTCATACGAAGCTGGTAGCTGGATTTGAACCAGGGGACAACCTCGCGGATGTGATTGATATTGACAACGAAGCCGCGATGAGCGCGCCAGAAGATCTGCGGGTCGAGCAGTTCCAGAAGTTCTTCGAGGGTACGGCACTTGGACTGCCCCTCAATCGTGGGGGTAGCGACGTGAATGGTGCCTTCGTCGATGGAGGCGTAACAAATCTCGGTCTGATCGACCAGGAGCATGCGGCTCTGCACCTGGACGATCAGCTTGCCGGTTCTGGGTGGTGCCACTGTGGAGCGATGGCGGTCGAGCATCTCCAGCAATGCGGCCATCTCGGCTTCGCGGGGCCGATCATCGACCCGCTGCTCGGCGAGGCGTGCGCGCGTCTTCTCAATCGCCTGAGCGATGCGCTGTGGATCGAAGGGCTTGAGCAGATAGTCCACGGCGTTGACGTCAAAGGCACGCACCGCGTACTGGTCAAAGGCAGTGGCAAAGACGATCTGGGGCAACTGCGACGCAGGGGGGTGTTCAATCAGGTGACGGATCAAGCCGAAGCCATCGAGGCCAGGCATCTGGACATCGAGAAAAATGACATCGGGCTGGTGACGCTGAATCTTTTCCAGCGCTTCGATGCCGTTGGTGGCCTCATCGACAACCTGCACATTTCCTACCGAATCAAGCAGAAACCTCAGTTCTTCACGAGCCAGTTGTTCATCGTCAATGACAAGGGCACGCATGGGATGAGTCGGCGTGCCTGGGGGTGCGATCGAACCGGGCTGAGGGGTGGCCATAACTATCAGATTCGGAAGTTTTCAATCAGGTTACAGAAATTTCATTTCAACCAGGCTTGCACACCATCGCCTGGACCTGCGACAAGCAGGCGCATCAGTCAACAACCATCCGCAGGCGGGCAGGCATATGATCGTGTGCGAGTTCATGGCCGCAGCGGGTGCAGTACTGATCGGTGGCGAGAACACTGCGATGGCAGTTTCCGCAGCTTGCCGTCACCTGCCAGGCGCATTGCGGACAGAAGTGAAAGTCGCTCTGGATGTGTGTGCCGCAGGCTGGGCACGTAGAGGTAGGTGGCAGGCGCAGCAGGAAATAGATGACCGTGCCGATTCCGCCGGGAAGCACCATACAGACAAGCATCCAGAATCGAGCGCTCATGGAGCGTCGCGGCGCATCTGCACTGACATAGCCGACCATGAGGCAGTAAACAGCAGCCAGCAATCCCCATGAAAGGTTAAAGTATGTTCGGAGTGCGATCGGCGGTCCAGGATGGTGTCGATGGGCTGGGAGCACAAACCAGAAGTAGTACTCGACGAGCAAAAAAGCGACTCCAGCGGCGATCATCGACCAGAGCGGGATCAGCTTCGCTTCGTCTTCAAACGGCATGGATGGTGCGTTGCGCATTGCGTTCATCTCCAGCCACGACTACTCGTCGCCGCTGTCACCTGCTACGGTATCCTTTCGCCGTTGCGAAAGGATACCGCAAAAAGGCGTTACCTTCCATCATTTCAGACGAATTTTTCCTGTGGGAAGTTGCATCCGAAGCAAAATTGAGCGATCTTTATCGACGATTGCGCCACCAACCGGCGACAAGCATGGCTCCAATAAGGGTGGACCCGACAAGCAAACCGAGCAGGCTGAGCTGGCTGGCGGTGTCGGTAAGATGCTGGTCTCCGACGAGGCTATCCACTGCGGACCAGATGAGCGGCGTAATCAGCAAAAGGACCAGGACAGCTCCGGCGATGGCCAGATTGCGGCTTCTGCCGCTGACGGCGCGCTGTTCGCGGAGATTGCCGGCGGAACTGGTCACGACGCGACGGGTGCGATCAGCGGCATGGCGCCCCTGATCGGCATCCAGCCCGGTAAGAGTGGTGAGCAGTTCCGTGTCCTGCGCAGAAGTGTACTGTGGCGCAATCCCCGCTTGCGATCGGTCGTTATCCCGGCGCACCCTTGTCACAGATACTCTCCTGCTTGCAGCCCCGGCCATGATGCGCGCATACCCGAATGGCGTACAATTCCAGCTTCAGGTGAGATGCGTTGGTCAGCCGTGCGCCACGATCGGCTTCATGAGCGCAAGGCCGCGATACAGACGCGATTTTATCGTGGAAAGCGGAGCCTGTGTTACTTTTGCGATCTCTTCCAGAGAAAGTTCTTCATGGAAGCGCAGGACAAGCACCTCGCGGTAGATGGGATCGAGCGCCATGAGACCCGCGGCAAGACGCGTACGATCTTCCAGACCAGCACATTGCTCGAAGGGAGATAGTCCGTCAGCGACCAATTCAAATTCCGCAGAGCTTTCATTTTCATGTGCTCTGGCGATAATCTCGTCGAGGCTGGCTACCGAGCGTTTGCGGCGCTGGTCGATGACCAGATTGCGGGCAATGGTGAGCAACCAGGTGTCGAAGCGCGCTTTTGCATCGTATTGTCCTCCGCGGACGAGCACGCGCATCCAGACCTCCTGAAAGAGGTCTTCTGACTCTTCCCGATTGCCTGTGAGGTAAAGCAGATAGCGCATGAGTCGATGCTGATGGCGCAAGATCAATTGATCGAGCAGCCCGGGGTCCTGGCGTCTCAGTCCAGCCGCAATCTCCTTATTCTCCTGGCGGACAAGCTCCCGCTCGTCAGCCTGAGTGGCCGGATGGGCGCGCGCGGCAAGGATGGAGGCGAACATACTCATACTGAACGTTTAGACGATGCTTCCGGTTCCCAGGACGTATTTTTTGCGCAACTTTTTCCATCTTTATTCTTTTGTTCCCGTGAAATGGACGGATACACGGCCCAATTCCGGTTTGATATGTGTAATTTAGCTTCGGTTCTGACTTCCTGGACTCCGATGATGGTTCGGAAAGGTCCGATAAAGCGGTGACGTGTGTGCCTTCCTGGCTCATAAACGTCCGATAAGCAG
>JAJZDO010000497.1 GCA_021805955.1 Acidobacteriota bacterium | reverse complement strand
CCGCGCATGCGGGGGGCAGCGTGGGACGCATACAAAATCTCCATCTATGGAACGAAGCCTGAACTACGAAAGGTGATTGTGACTGATACATTTGCACGCACGCGGCCAAAAAGCAGATAACGAGTTGCTCAATGGGCGCGAACAGCCGCGATGTTTCGTAACTCGCTCTCTACAAACGGCAATATTTTTTCGTCCGCAAGATTACCGATATGCAAAATTGTGCCGATTGCAGGCTGTAATTTTGGCAAAACATCCCTTACGCCGGTACTTTTTACACGCCGGTACTGCTACTGGCGATCGCTGGCGTGATCCAATCGCTCTTTCTGCTAAACTTCCCGCATCCCTAACAGGAGGCCTGCACCGATGAAAAAAAGACCTCGTCTGCTGTTCACGGTTTGTTGGGCCATGAGCTTCGCCATGAATGTCAACGCGCAAAAAACGGCGCCTTCTAAAACGCGTGTCGGCGCTGCGTCCACGCACGCGTCGGCTTTGGTCGTCGATTCCCACGCAGACACGCCGCAGCGTATGCTGGATCGGCAATACGATCTCGACTCGCCTCTAGGCGACGGCCAATGGAGTTTGTCAACCGCGCATGAAGGCAATCTGGGCGCGGAGTTTTTTTCGATCTGGGTGGACCCAGACCAATATCGGGGCCACTATGTCGAGCGCTCTCTGGAACTGATCGATGCGGTGTACCAGCAGGCGGCCAAGCATCCCAAGCAGATGGCCATGGCGTTTTCAGCTGCGGACATCGAACGTCTCCACCGTGAGCACAAACTTGCAGCACTGCTCGGTGTCGAAGGCGGCCATGCCATCGACAACAGTCTGGGAATTCTGCGCGACTACTATCGGCTCGGCGTCCGCTACATGACGCTGACCTGGGCGAATTCAAACGGCTGGGCAGACTCCTCCGGCGACGCCGACGATACCGCTGTCGCCCATACCGAAACCGGACTGAGTGAGTTCGGCAAGGATGTCGTGTATCAAATGAACCGGATGGGCATGATGGTCGACATATCCCATGTGTCCGACAAGACGTTCTACCGAACATTGATCCTGACCCGTGCTCCCGTAATCGCCTCGCATTCCGGCGCGCGAGCGCTGTGCGCCAGCCCGCGCAACATGACAGACGATATGCTGCGCGCCATGACCCGCAATGGTGGCGTTGTGCAAGTCAATTTTTATTCGGTATTCGTCAGTGAAAAATTTCGGACCGCCTGGAACGCCCAGGCCCCGGCACGCCAACAGGCCAAAGATGCCGCGCTCGCGAAGGCCAAGGCCGCCGGCCAGCCAGTTCCATACGCGGAGTACGACCGTATCGACCGGGAATTTGCCGCGAAGATTCCCCGACCGCCGCTCATCGATCTGATCGACCAGATCGACCATGTCGCCAAAGTTGCAGGCATCGATCACGTCGGCCTGGGGTCGGACTTTGACGGGGTGTCGTCCCTGCCGCAAGGGATGGATTCGCCAGCCGACCTGCCGAAGATCACCGCAGCCTTGATGGAACGCGGATACTCCTCTGCCGATATGCATAAGCTGCTCGGCGGGAATTTGCTGCGGGTCTTCCGCCAGGTGGAGCAGACTGCCCACGAAATGCAGGCCGACTCACCCGCCGAGCGGCCGCGTATCCTTCAGAAACAGCCCTGATTCTTTCAAACAGAAAGTTCGACATTTCTCAGCACCGATCAGTATGTTGACGCGGCCAATTTCCCCAGCAGACATTCCCCGCTACAATAATGGTGATGTTTCGTTTGCCGATTCGCCTCGCTCTCACCCTCACCCTGGCTGCTTTCGGCCTGGCGGCCAATGCGCAGCAGAACGCTCCTCCTCAGCCGGACGCGCAGACTACTCCCGCGCCGGCCGCTTCTGCGCCGCAGGCTAGCGGAACTTCGACCGACGGGTCTCAGGCTGGCGCAGGACAGACGAGCGCGCCGTCATCCAACGCGTTGCCCGACGATCCCGGCACCACGGCAAACATCCAGCCACCGCTGGAGCCGGAAGGCCCCACTGCGGTCCTCGATACCAGCATGGGCAGAATGGTTTGCCGCCTTTACTCCACGGAAGCTCCGCAGACCGTGGCCAACTTTGTCGGTTTGGCGACAGGCAAGAAAGATTGGACCGATCCAACCACCCACCAAAAAATGTCGGACAAGCCGCTCTACGATGGCACGACCTTCCATCGCGTCATTCCGGATTTTATGATTCAGGGCGGCGACCCTACAGCGACGGGCACCGGCGACGGGGGCTATTTCATCCCCGATGAAATCACTCCCAAGCTGACATTCAACGTTGCAGGCAGGCTTGCAATGGCGAACGCCGGCCCCAATACCAACGGCACCCAGTTCTTCATTACCGTCACGCCACAACCTTCCCTGGATCAGCATTACTCGATCTTCGGCCAATGCGATCCCGGCAGCGTGCTCGTCGCGGAATCCATCACACAAGTACCGCGCAATGACCGGGACAAGCCGCTCGAACCGGTCTATCTGACGAAAGTGACCATTGTGCAAGACGGTCAGCCGTTGCCTGCGCTTCCTGCGCCTACTGCTTCTCAACCTGGCCCGGCTGCCGCACCCCCGCAGCCTTAGCAATATTTTTTGGACGTGCAATTCAATTTTTTTGAAGGGAAGTTATTAAAACTATGACCCGTACAGCCGGAACCTATGCGGTATTCCAAACTTCGGAAGGCAGGATCGTTTGCCGTCTGTTTGAAAAAGAGGCCCCTAAAACCGTCGCCAACTTCATCGAACTTGCGGAAGGCACGCGGGAGTGGACGCACCCGACCAACAACAAGAAGTCGAAGGACAAACTGTATGACGGCACTGTGCTGCATCGTGTGATTCCCAAGTTCATGATCCAGGGCGGCGACCCGGCTGGCACAGGCTTCGGAGGCCCGGGCTACAAGTTTGAGGACGAAACCAAAGGCTCGCCGCACAGCTTCAACAAACCCGGCAAACTCGCCATGGCGAACTCCGGCCCCAACACCAATGGCTCACAATTTTTCATCACTGTGGCGGGAACTCCATGGCTGGATGGCAACCACACCATCTTCGGCGAAGTGGTGGAGGGTCAAGACATTGTCGAGAAGATTTCTGAAGTCGACCGCGACCGCAACGACAAACCGCGCAAAACTGTTGTAATCGAGAGCGTCGTCATCGAACACGTAGCGTAAGCGTACTGCTATAGCATTTTCACTATTACTGTGATCTTTCGAAGTTCAATGAAGTGCAGCTTTTCTTGACGGAAAAGCTGCGCGAACATCGCAGCTTCGGTCTACACCTATAGTGAAAATGCTTTAACCGACAAGAAAGCCCGCTGCAAGGAGCGGGCTTTCTCAGTG
>JAJZDO010000386.1 GCA_021805955.1 Acidobacteriota bacterium | reverse complement strand
ACCATATCGTGTCGACGCATGCGTGGGTAATCGCGGAGGCTCCAACGCGGCGCTGCTGACGCCATGCCCGGCCATAGAAGATTCCCGCCAGGGCTGCCAGCAACACGTAGCGCCAGTTGAAATGTGCGGCACGCTTGTTGAAGTGCGCCAGGCCAAACAGAGCTGCCGTGAGAAATAGAGCCGGATAGCGTCCAATACGTCGCTCCAGAAGATTCTGCAGCCAGCCGCGAAAGAAGAGTTCTTCTGGAACGGCAATGAAGAAAAACGTGAAAAGAAATGCCCAGGGCAGCCGCGCTAGCCACGGGACCGATGGATGCAGATGGAGAAAACCCATGCTCAGGCCGAGCGAAACCGCGATGGGCGTGTAGAAAACCAGTTCACGTAACCCGATACCGAGATCGTGCAGGCGCAGACGAAGATTAAATCCAACGTCGTCCAGTTGCCGCACCACCAGGAATCCCCAGATGCCGGCATCGAGGAGGAGAATTTTGTTGAAGACGGTAAGGTGGGCTGGCCACGCGTGCTCCAACCAGCGGAGATCCACGGATAGACCTAGGATCGCGAGCAGCAGAAAGTCGCGCCAGTTGCCGTGTCGATCGGGATCGCTGCGCCTGGCCTGCCACAACATCGCGGAAACCGCGACTGGCAGCAGTGCATACAAAGCCAGCCAACCCCAATGGAAGATGCCAGTCGAACACGCGACCAGCAGGTAGGGCACACACAAGACGGAAGGGCCGAGGACCCGCAAGCTTGTGGGAAGCGTTTCAGCGGTACTGGCAAGCTTCGCGGAGAAGAATGCAGACGCCAGAAAGGGTATCAGCGTGAAGAGAGCCGCGATCGCGATTGCCGGACTGATCATGGGAAGATTCCAGTCTAGGTCCCGCAGAACGGAAACGAAGTTACGATCAGGCGGCGGGATTCTTGGTGGCTTCGGGTGCAGGCGCAGACGGCGGGGGTGGAGCGGGAGGAAAGGGAGAGATCGCTTCCGTGACGGAAAGTCCGGCGCGGCGTAGTAATTGGAAGACATTGACGCCGGAAAGGCGGGTGGCATCGTATTCCACCAGAATGGTTCGCTCTGTCCGATCGAGTCGTACGCGGCGAATGCCATACACATCGTAAAGATCCGCCACAGCCCTCATGGTGTCTTCCGTCGGATGCTGCGCATAACGAAACTGCACGTCCATGGTCGTCATGTTCCCATGATACAAGGTGACAAGGATTCAAATTGCCGAGAAAATACTGAGATCCTTCACCCTGGTCAGGACGAGAATTACCGGTTCGCGTTCAGAGTGGAGGACAGGGCACTGACGATCTCCGGGTTGGTCCAGTCCTGTGCGCTGACATATTTGCGAACGATGTGGCCGGAGCGGTTGATCACATAGGCTTCTGGAATCTGGATCGTGCCGTAGTCATGCATCACGGTTTGCGAAGGATCGCGGATCGTGGGGAAATCGACGTGATTTTCCACTAGAAAATTGCGGTAGGCCTGCGGGTCTTCGTCGATGCTGACACCGAGAATCGCCATCTGGGGCAGGCGATGGTGCAGCGCCAGGAGGGATGGAAACTCCTCCATGCAGGGGGCACACCAACTGGCCCAAAAGGTGAGCAACACCACCTGGCCGCGATATTGGCGAAGGCTGATCGTCTGAGCGCCATCGTGGATGGTGAAGGCTGGGGCCGCTTTGCCCAGTTCGCGCGGAAGCTGGCCGCGGTTGCAGCCGGCGACCCCCCAAAGGCAGAAAATGACAAGTGCCGCTAGCCCGATCCAACGCCTGGATGTCACGTCTCTCAACTTCTCCCGTCCGATCCCATCGTATCTATGATACGAATTTGTTGGATGGAGACGAAATCGAACCAGTCATTTTCGACGGAAGGGGATTCGGCCAAGCTTCTGCTTTCCGTGATTATTCCCGCGCGGAATGAAGCCGAGTCGATCCGAGACTGCCTGGCCTCATTGACGCGGCAGAGCGAGGAAGACTTTTTGCTGGGGCGCGACTGGGAACTGATGGTTGTGGACGACGCATCGTCGGACGCGACGCGTAAAATCGCCACGGAGTTTGCCGGCGTAGCGGTGCTTGAAGCGCCCGCGCCGGCGGCAGGTTGGACAGGGAAGACGAACGCGCTGTGGTTTGCGGCGCAGCAGGCGCGGGGAAAGTGGTTGCTGTTTACCGACGCGAATACAGTGCATGAGATGGGCGACCTGCGACGCGCGATCCACGAAGAGGACCGTTATAGGGTGGCGCTGCTTTCCTATAATCCACGCCAGGTGGTGCGAGGATTCTTGCAACGAGCGCTGATGACGCTGATTTTTGCCGACTTGGCGCAGGCGTACCCGCCGCGCCTTGTGAACCTGCCGGATTCCCGTGTGGCGGCTGCGGATGGCCGGTTTCTTCTGATCAGGCGGGATGTGTATCAACGGATCGGGGGGCATAAGGCCGTGCATGGCTCGCTGATTGAAGACATGGAATTGGCGCAGCGGTGTAAGCAATCGCGGGAAGCCTTGCGGCTGCGCTTTGCCCCCGACGCCGTAAGCGCGCGGACATCTCGATCGTTGGGCGCGATGTGCGAAGGGTGGAGAAAGAATCTTGCGCTGCTGTTTCCGGATGCGCTGAGTCGAGGACTTTGGAGGTTATTTCAGACTGCGTTGCTCTTCGGGCTTCCGTTGCTGGCCGTCTGGTTGTACCTGACCGTCGCGCGAACGCCAGTCATCTGGGCGGTCGGGTTGTGGTGGGCCTGGCGCGTGCGTATACATTACGCCAACGCGGCAAAGGCGCATTTCCAGGTTGCGGATACCCTATTGTCGCCGCTGGCGCTGCCCCTCTTCAGTTGGCTGCTGCTGGACAGCTGGATGCAGAAACATCTCCGGCGAAAGATGACATGGAAGGGACGCGAATATTCCCCTTGATCATCTTGCTTACTTGCAGCCGCAAGACGCGAGAAAAAGTGCGTCAAGACACCCACCGGTTGAATCCAATATGCTAGATCCATGGTGCTTCTGACGCGCAAGGCGGAGTTCTCCGCGGCCCACTACTACTACAACGAAGCCTGGTCGCAACAGGAGAACGAGAAAGTCTTTGGCAAATGCGCGAATCGCAATGGCCACGGGCATAACTACACACTGGAAGTGACCGTTGCCGGAGAGATCGATCCGGTGTCCGGGTTCGTCGTGGATTTGAAGGCGTTGAAGGACGTAATGGAGCTCGAGGTGGTTCAGGTGTACGATCACCGGCATTTGAATCTGGAGGTGCCGGAATTTCGCTCAACGATTCCGACAACCGAGAACATGGCCATCGCAATCTGGAAGCGGCTGGAAGGGAAGATTGTTGGTGCTCGTTTGCAGCGTA
>JAJZDO010000312.1 GCA_021805955.1 Acidobacteriota bacterium | reverse complement strand
GGGCAAACATCTCACCCATGATCGCGAACTGCTCCAGATTGTGCGCTTTGCAATCGACGTTGGCACCGACGTCCAGCAATACACAGGGGGAGCCGGTCACGGTGGGCATGCGAGCCGTCAAGGCAGGACGATCGACGCCGGGGATGGCCCCCAGCACCATTTTGGCTGTGGCCATGGCCGCGCCAGTGTTGCCGGCCGTCACAAAGCCTGCGACCTTTTTCTCGCGCACCAGCTTCAGTCCCACACGCATGGAACTGTCGCGTTTGGTTCGCACCGCATGAGCAGCCTTTTCGTCCATGCCGATGCGCTCGGATGCATGATGGATCTCGATGGGCAGGTCTTCGTCTTCCAGATACTCGTCCAGCAGGTCGCGCAACTCTGGTTCAGGGCCAATCAGATGTACGCGAACCGGTAGAGATTTGCAGGCGAGAATTGACCCGCGAATCTCCGGCTCCGGAGCTTTGTCCGAACCGAATGCGTCCAGCGCGATGTCGATCAGTTTGGCCATGGGGGCGAAAACTAGCTGACGGCGGTCTTACTCTCCAGTACAGAACGACCCTTGTACTCGCCACACTTCGGGCAAGCCCGGTGCGGGAGCTTCTTTTCCTGGCAGTTCGGGCAGATGGAAAGCGACCCTGCAGTCAGGAAATCATGGGACCGGCGAAGAGCCGTGCGACGCTTCGAGTGACGTCGTTTTGGGTTAGGCATGAGATATTTCCTTTCAAACACGCACTGCGCGAACACAGAAAGCACAACAATACTGGGTCAGTCGGATCAGGAGCCTAAATTCGGTCCAGGCCCGCTAGACCAGCCCATCTTGGGTCAGGCTGTCGGGAAACGCAATCGCAGCTTACCTCATTGCGATTATGGCCACAAACAGGGCATAGACCCTTGCAATCTGGTTGACAGAGAGTTCTGGCGGGCAATGCAAGCAGAACCTGCTCACGCAGGACATCTTCCAGTTGCAAACTGCCTTTCTCATAATACCCGATTTCAGTCTCCTGTGTAGAGATGGCTCGTTCCGCGCCGGCTTTATCTACGCCGAGGGGTCGGAACAAGAGGTCGAAATCCGCCGTAAGAGCGTGATGGACAGGATTGATGCAGCGTGCGCAGGGAATTTGAAAATAACCGGCGAATCGCCCTTGCAGCCGGATATCGGTGACAACCTCCGTTGGACCACGATGCTCATGAAGGGCCTCAGCACGGCCGTCGGCGTGCAGCAGACCGACCTGCGCGGCTTCGTCTCCCAAGTCCACAACTCCCGGGGAGAGATCGACGCAGTAGTCGACCGGCTCCTGTTCAAGTTCGACAACTTTGAATTCCATGGTCCATTCCTTCTGCGGCCTCGGTACGGGGCCTGTTCCTATTATGAGCGCTTTGCGGCCTGTGCGTGTCGATCCTCAAGTCAGGCATCTCCACGCCGATGAGGGAAGTACAGGGAGGGAGCGACTGCGGTTTCCCCCAACTGAGAGCATACACAGAAGACCGCCATTCCACTGGAGGATATTTCCGCATGCAATTGCTTCGCAATCTACCGGTTTCCCGTAAATTTACAGCTGCCTTCGGGCTGGTCTGCCTGCTGTGCATGGTGCTCAGCGCGTTCACCGTTTCGGCCTTCCATTCTGTGACGACGAAGGCCGCGGACGTGCGCGACAACACGTTGCCCTCGATGATTGCGCTTGGATCGATCGACACAGCTTTTAATGCCTCCCGTCGAGAAGAGCTTGCTCTGTTGCTTTGTCCCACTCCGGATTGCAAGAGCACGGAACAAAGCCGATATCAACAGGCGATCAGCGATTACAACCGTGCGATAGAGGCCTACGCTCCGATGATCTCTTCCCCGGGAGAACGTGAATTTTTCGAGCAGTTCAAAGGAGCGACGGAACGCTATAACCAGATTGCGGCGCACGTGCTGAGCGATGTTGCGAGCAATAACATGGGTGACGCGCTGGATCAGATCATGTCGGATGCTGCGGTGAAGTCCTTCGATCAGGGATTGAAAGATATCGATCAGGAACGGCGGTTGAATCTGCGTTACGGGACGGAAAACGCCATGGCGGCCGCGTCGACCGCCAATCGTTCCACATGGATTACGGTGTCGATCGCTTCGGTTGTTTTGCTGCTCTGCGTGATGACCGGATGGGGTCTGACACGGATGATTGCGCCGCCTTTGTCGGCGGTGACCAAGGCATTGGAGCAGCTTGCGGAGCGCGATCTGACCGTGAGCGTGGATGTCTCCGGCGAGGATGAAGTAGGCCGTCTGGGGACTGCGCTGAATCGTTGTGTCAGCGCCATGCGTTCCGTCATTGAGTCGGTAGCCGGTGGAGTCCGGACTCTTTCGTCGGCTGCAGAGGAGTTGAGCGTGCGCTCGCGTGAGACGAGTGGAAATACGCATGCGCAGTCGGACAAGACCAATCAGATTGCTGCTGCGGCGCAGGAGATGACGGCAACGATTGGAGAAATCAGCCAAAACGCGGAAGCTGCCGCAGGCGCCAGCCGCCAGTCGGCGGAAAAAGCCAATGAGGGCGGCGCGGTGATGCAGGCGGCAGCCGAGACGATGCAACGCATCTCGACGGCATCCGCTTCGGTTGCGGGCAAGATGAATGAGCTTGCCAATCGTTCCGTAGAAATCGGCAAAGTGGTCACGGTGATTCAGGAGATCAGCGAGCAGACCAATCTGCTCGCGCTCAATGCCGCGATTGAAGCAGCACGGGCGGGCGAGCATGGACGCGGCTTTGCCGTGGTGGCAGGAGAGGTGCGACGCCTGGCTGAACGTACCCGCTCAGCGACGCAGGAAATCTCCGCAACCATCGAAAGCATTCAGGAAGAGACACGCCAGACGCTCGATCTCATGCAGGGTTCGCAGGTTGCGGTCGAGAATGGAATCGATGAAACTTCCCGCGCCCGCACGAGCCTGGAGGCGATCATTGCATCCGCACGCGAAGTCGAGCACATGATCCACCTGATCGCCACTGCGGCAACGGAGCAGACGGCGGCAGCCGGAGAGATTTCCGAGTCCGCTTCGCAGATATCCCACCTCGCGACGGAGAACTCTCACGCTTCAGAGGAGACCGCTGAGGGCTGCAAGGAGCTCACGGTTCTTGCCAGTGATCTGGATGGGGTGATTCGACAGTTTCAACTGAGCGATGAGCGGCAGCGGGGCGGACGCTGGACCGGCTCGATCTCCACTTCTACGGCTGCGCCGACGTTGCGGTCTGCTTCGACATCGCGGTAACGGGCACTCTGATTGACCAGAAGGGATTCAGGCCATCTCAACTGCCGTCGGGGTTTCACCCCGGCGGCCTTTTGTTCGGTTGCGTCCCGGATTACGCATTCGTCTCGAAC
>JAJZDO010000699.1 GCA_021805955.1 Acidobacteriota bacterium | reverse complement strand
GAAGAAAAATTGCGAGCAGAATAATCGACAATTCCGAGAACACAATGATCGTTTCCGATGCGAAATTTTGGTGAGTTTCAAGAATGGCGTCCATTGCCCCTCCCCGTTCCACAAGTCTCGCCGCCGCTTTTCCGGTGGACGTGGCAATGAACAAGCTGGTCGTGCCCAGAAGCAGCAGAAAGATTGCAGTCGTCATAAAAGGCCTGCCTTTTGGTGGAGGCAACGCCGCGCTGATCACGATGAACAATGGGCTCAGAAGCAAAAGTACGATCGGGAAGTGAATGATGAGCGGATGCAATCCGTCCCAGGGCGGCATAGGCGGAAACTGGTGCATGATCAACCTCATGGAATACGGGGCCAGTCCGCCTCCAATCATGGCTGGCAGACCGGATTGCAGCTCAAGCCACTTTTTCGAAATCTTCCCGTGGGGTGAAGCACGAAGGACAATTGGCAAAATCCATCTCACTTACCGTGTAGCCGCATGTCGGACATACAAAAAATACCGCGCTCTTGGAGCCTTTCAGTTTGTCCAGATTCTTCAACGATCGCGTGTAGAGTTTGGCGTGCTCCGCTTCAGCCGTTTTCGCCAACTGGAGGCTTCTCATCGCGGCCTGATTACCGTCCAATGTGGCCTGTTGGAGAAGAGTCGGATACATGATGTCGCGCGCGTAGGTCTCACCCTTGATCGCGGCCTCCAGGTTCTCTCGCGTTGACTTCACTTCTGGCGATTCAAGCTTGGCCTCGGGAACAGCACCCATGGCTTTGATGATCTCGGCATGATTCGAAGCGTGGACGCCTTCCGCTCGTGCCGCCGCACGGAACAAACTGGCGACCTCACCATAATTCTCGCGATCCGCTTGCTCGGCAAAGGCGAGGTAACGCATATGCGCGTTGCTTTCACCATTGAAAGCTGCCTGCATATTCTGCAGGGTTGTGCTTGCGGCTGCTGCACCAGCACTTACCGCCAGCAAGGAAGCTGCTACCACATTGGCGAACATTCTTTGAATTCCACTCATCTCAGACTCCCCGATCTGCGCTATGCCCATCGTGTGAACTGCATCTATTCCAATGCATGTGATCGACCAACATACACCCGCGATGAAGATGCTGCAAAGGCAGATGAGGCGCCCCTGACGGGCGCACAGAGCCCGCCCAGAGACGACAATTCGTCCGAATTATTTGACAAATTCGTCGAAGAATTATGACAGACGATCAATTTTTGGGGAACTATAGCGCAAGATTTCTATAGAAAACAGACCAGCCCCCTATGTAGCGAAGACTGGTAGCCCAATTGCATTCGCTCAAAGTATCTGCCGGAGAAGAATCCCAGTCCAAAATGCCTTCGGCGTCGGGCAGAGAGTGAATTCTTTGAGCTACCCCTCCGCCATTAGGAGTGATCCATGCAGCATGACCCCGGCAGAACACTCGCCAAGCAACAATCGACCGGAACCATTCTTTACGTGACCGACCTGACGAGCGATTCTGATGAGACGCTGGCGTCTGCTTGCGACATGGCGGATAGAAACCGTGCCGTGATCGAGCTGATCCATGTAGTGGATGTGGTGCAGGAGCAATCCAGCCCGGATGCACAAATGGGTATCTTGTACCGCCTGGAGACACTTGCCCGCAGGTTGAACAATCTGCGCCGGAATATTGTGCCGCTGCTCTTGTTTGGGACGCTTGAAGATGCGATTACAAAGAGAGCCTGGGATACCAAAGCCAGCATGGTTGTATTCGGGAACGACAGTTCTTCTCCCGCGGTTATGCAGGAGAGGCTGGTCCGAATTCGACGAAGAGTTCCATGTCCAGTCATGATCATTTCCGCGCGTACCGCATAGAGGTTGAATCACATAGGACACGGGGTGTCGAAAGGCTTGAGGATCGAGGAGATCACCAATGAACAACGGCGTGGAGCAAAGGTGCCCCGAGAGGAGACTCATATTCAGAAAAATTCCTGCTCTGAAGGGCAATACAAAATTGAGACTCCTGATCGCGGATGACGAGCCTTCCGTTCGAACGTTGCTGGCACAAGCCCTGACCCTCTCTGGCTATCGCGTGCAATCTTGTGCGGGCGGTTTGTCCGCACTTTCCACGATCCGACAGGAAATCCCGGACGTCCTGGTCTCCGACCTCAATATGCCCGGGATGTCCGGTTTTGAATTGCTCGCGGTTGTTCGTCAAAGGTTCCCGGGAATAAAAATCATCGCTATGAGCGGCGCATATTCCGGCAACGGCATACCGACGGGCGTTGTCGCCGACGCGTTCTATGGTAAGGGAACCAATTTCCATGCTTTGACCCAGATCCTGGATGCGATGGCTGTGCCGCCCGCCCGGTGTTGACGCTCGGGACCCTGGTCATCCGGCTGCCGCAATTTTTTGCGCGGGTGTTTGCATGCGCTCAATGCACCGTCGAACTGGGCTCGACGGCGGGCGCCTCTAAGTTTGTGGATTGTGAGAGTAGCATCTCGATGGCTTCTGCCCGCCGGGTGTCTGGATCGATCCGCGTATAGGCGGTGTTGCTTGTTTTGCGAATGTAATGAGACTGGGAAAAGAAAAAGACTGCGTAGGTGAAGTCAAAATCCATGTCAGTAATTTCCCAAACGTTGGGAAGCACCTCACGTTGTTCAATGCGGAAATGGCCGCCTTTGTGGAGCCTTCCCAGGATTCCCCATCCAAAGGAGACATTCCGGAATATCTCTCCATCCACACGAAGAAGCTGATCTACGCGCGGGTCAACTTGGATGACGCCGCGCATCCCTTTGTAGACCCGAGTTTCGCGGCTCTCAGGATTGAAATACTCCGCGGGGAAAAACTTGAATTCCAGGATGCCGGATTCCTGCGTGCCCGACATCTGATACGAGAACGCCGTGTGTATCGCCGCCACCAATTTCAGACGCCGCTGCGTCTCCGCATCCTGTTCCGGCGTGACGGTCTGCGATGCCGATCGTTGCAGAAGCGCCTTCAGCCTGTCGACCTCTTTTTTCTGCTGGGCTGCAGTCAGCGGACGATCGCCAACTGCAATCAGGCGGTCTACTCTGCCCTCTTTCGTGAAGATGACGTCCCGAATCTCCGATCCCCAGGGAGCTTCCATTCTTTCCTGAAAGCGAATGGGCGTGGGAGAGCGGATCTGCTTCAGCAGGTTTTGAGCGGATCGACGAACGATCGCTCCAGGTTGTGCAGACGAGTTCTGCGCCTCGACCGCAGACATCTTGTTCCAGGAAACCAGCGGAACCGCGAAAAGAACGACAAAAGCGACAATCCCCGTTCGAGCCCGATTCCCCATGAACAACACCTGTAAATCGACATGTTTCGTTCATCCATGGCACCTGAACCGTCCACCCCAAG
>JAJZDO010000990.1 GCA_021805955.1 Acidobacteriota bacterium | reverse complement strand
GCGCAGGGCTATCAGCCGTTTGTGACGACGGATGGCTCGCGGCTCTATTTTGCGCAGGCGCAGCGTGCGTTCTTCGGGGGTCTGCAGTTTAGCTTCTGAAGTGGCTTTGTGGTATTCTGATGCGGGGAAGGGCACGATTCGCGGGAATCCGAGCCGCCGATTTTCTTCTGTGGACCTGTAGCTCAACTGGCAGAGCATTCGACTCTTAATCGACAGGTTGTGGGTTCGATTCCCACCGGGTCCACCATTCTGAATGTTTCCTGGGTGCTTCACCAAACTGCTGAGGCGCTTTCTACCCTCCATACGTTAAGTACATGACTGGACCGCCGTACGGCACGGCTGGAGTGCGTGCCTGCGAGAGGGATTTCAAGAGACGGGAAGCGGAAATTTTCTCCTGTGGTCGAGTAAACATTTACAAGACGCAACCGATTTTCGATTTCGGTGTCTGACTGAATACTGAGAGATGTATCGCGACAGGTGAGTCGGCAGTATACGCTCTTTCATTCAGTGTTTTTTTGTTGCAGCGGCACAGAAATCGTGTCAAAGTTCACTCAAGGATGCGAAAATCAATAGAGAACTACTCCTTCAGGATCATCGTATACTGGATCGTTTTTTGTGCCGTTTATTCGGTATCTTGAGTGCTAAGGAAGTTGCTTGCGATCAGACCCGAATCGAACCATTGTGATCGACGCATTCGGATAGTTCTGATCGGAAGAGACCAGTGGTTTGCTCATTGAGCGGAAAAGCTCGATGATGCGATTGAAATCAGGAGAACAGTGTGAATTCCCCCATGGCTTCGCTTACTCCGATCGATACTCATTTTGCATATCCAGTCTCCGTCGAGTTGACACCCCGGCCGAAGAATTGGCTTTTTACATCCGCGCAGTCGAGACGGGCAGCGCGCAACTCGATGTCGTTCCACTACAGATTCAGCAAGCGCGCCTTCGATCTGTTTTTTTCCAGCCTGCTACTTCTTCTGCTCGCGCCGTTTGGACTGGTGCTTGCGCTGCTGGTCCGACTGACTTCTCCGGGACCGGTCTTTTACAGGGAAGAACGTATCGGACGATTTGGCACACCATTCCGGATTTTCAAGTTCCGATCCATGTATGTTCACGAGGCCGACTCGATCTGTAACATTCAGACTGGAAGCCACGAACATATGTTGCAGATGCGAACGTTTCTGAAACATATAGGCAATCCCCGCGTCACGCCGGTGGGGCGTTTTCTGCGCAAATGGAGTCTTGACGAACTGCCGCAGTTAATCAATGTTTTCCGCGGAGAGATGTCGCTGGTGGGTCCGCGGCCGATCGTGGAGGCGGAGAGTGCAATTTACGGCGCGCACATGCAGTACTACACGCTGATGCTGCCGGGGATGACAGGACTGTGGCAGGTCTCCGGTCGCAGCGATGTGAATTTTGCGCGACGGGTGCATCTGGACAGCTTGTACTGCATTCACTGGAGCCTGCGCAAGGACTTTGAACTGCTGTGGAAGACGATTCCCGCCGTCACAAGAAAAACAGGCGCGTACTAGGTGTAGTCCCAGGTTGTGATGCAAGTTCAGGCTCAGCGCAGAGCTGCCAGAGCCGGATAAAGCTTTTGCCATCTTTGATATCCGTCCTTGTAGACTTTGATCCATGCAGGGTCGGGCGCGATGCGTTCGGCGACAGTGATGGACGCGCGGCAGGCGTCGTCCAGCGTGGCCCAGTGCCCGACTCCGACGCCGGCCATCAGAGCAGAGCCGAAGGCTCCGCCCTCTTCGGCAGTCAGAATCTCGATCGGTTGGCCATAAACAGCGGCCTGAATTCTGCGCCAAAGAGGGCCGCGTGCGCCGCCGCCGCCCAGCCGGATCGCCGAAACCGGAATGCTCAGTTCGGCGAAGAGCGTGAATGTGTCCTGAAGCGAGTAAGCGACGCCCTCGAGGACGGCGCGCGTAAAGTGCGCGGCGCCATGGCCGGAGTGAATCCCGGCGAAGGATGCGCGGACCTCCGGATCAAGGTGCGGAGTGCGCTCACCCAGCAGATAAGGCGCCCAGAGCAGGCCGTCGCTGCCGGGCGCGATGGCGCTGGCCGCTGCGGTAAGCGCGTCATACTCTTGCCCGGCAAAGAAGGTTTCACGCAGCCAGCGGAAGCTGAGTCCGGCAGACTGGGTGACGCCCATGACGTGCCAGCGACCGGGAACGGCATGGCAGAAGGTGTGCAGGCGGCCCTTGGGATCTTTGACCGGGTTGGCAGTGGCGGCAAAGACGACACCGGAGGTCCCGATGGTGGCCGAGACGGAGCCGGGCGCAAGGATGCCCATGCCGACAGCTCCCGCACCCTGATCGCCTGCTCCTGCAACAACCGGAGTGCCCGCAGCGAGGCCGGTTTCACTGGCCGCCACGCCGGAGATGAAGGCGCAGACGTCGGTGGATTCAAAGACCTCCGGAAGCCAAGGCTCGGGGATTCCGGCTGCTGCGGCTACCTGCGTGGACCAGCGGCGATGCGTCACGTCAAGCAGCAGCGTGCCGCTGGCCTCCTGCACGTCGATGGCATAGGAGCCGGTCAGGCGGAAGCGGACGTAATCCTTGGGGCAGAGAATGTGGGCGGTGCGGGCGAAGATCTCTGGTTCGTGCTCCTTGACCCACAACAGCTTGGTGAGGGTGAAGTTGGGCAGCGCAGGATTGCAGGTCAGTTCGATGAGGCGTTCGTAGCCGATCTCGGCGTGCAGCCAGTCGCACTGTGGCTGCGTACGGGTGTCGCACCAGATGAGAGACGGGCGCAGGACTTGGCCCGAGTCGTCCAGCAGCACGGCTCCGTGCATCTGTCCGGTGAGTCCGATGCCGGCGATGGGCTGCGAAGGCTCGGGCGCGGCGGCCAGAGCGCCGCGAATCGCCTCAACAGCAGCGCGCCACCAGTCCTCGGGATCCTGCTCGGCCCATCCCGGCTGAGGCGTGCGAAAGGGAGCGTGTTCGGCGGAAGCGGAACTGACGATCGAGCCTTGTTCATCGATGAGGACGGCGCGTGTGCCGCCGGTACCGATATCCATTCCGAGAAACCACATAGCTCACCTCGAACGATCTGCGTATAAATCGGTTTTCTGAGTGGAAATTCCGATGCAGTGTGAGGATAGCAGTCCTGGGCGCGCGCAGGGAAGCGTCAAGTCGGCGACAGGTGAGATGAAAGGAGTTGTCAAACTCAGCATAATGCGCTTTGCTGACGAGTTGGCCGGGAAGAGAGGTTGCGACAACAGATGCTGCATTCCGCGTCGATTGGGAGGTAGCATGTGTTCGCTTTTGCCGAGAGTGTGGGGCAGTCAGGAAGCGAGGACCGATGCACCGGAATCATCCTTATATATTTTATAATGAATG
>JAJZDO010000151.1 GCA_021805955.1 Acidobacteriota bacterium | reverse complement strand
CCGCCGGTGAGCGCCTGCTACGATCCGCGCTGCATCACTTCGACCGCATCCTGACGCAGCGGGAATTTCAGAGCCTGATGCAGCAGGAGATGGTTCGGTTTCAAAGCGGGAAGAGTGGATCGATCCCCGTTCTGTTCAAAACGGCCTTCATGCCGCTGATGGAAAAAATGCGCGAAGCCACGGAGGACGGGGTGCGGACGGGTGAACTGTATCCAATGGAGTGGCTTCAGGTGATCTATTCGATGTTCGGCGCCAACGTTTTTTATTTTCTGAGCGCGCCGATGATGGAATTCGTGCTGCCCATGGAGCCACTCTCGCCGAAAGCGTTACAGATGCGGATGTCATTGATTAACCGGTTAGTTAAAATAATAGCAGGCATCGCACTGAAGCGCGCAATTCAGGCGTGCTCCAGTGCGTGAAGGAATCCAAGGCGCTCGCCGTGTTGCTATCCGCACCCGTGGGCCATCGTTTACGAATGGCCCGTCGAACCGCTCTTGACGGCCCGGTTGTACCGTGGTGTCCTTGAAATAGCTTTTCGACGGAAACTCCCCTGTACCCCTACGTGCGTGTCTGGCCCGTCATAAGGAGGCAAAGCGTGAGAAGAATCGCCGTTTCATTGGCACTCGTATTGGCTGCAATCGGATGCAGCAGGCAACAGCCGCCGGCGCCACCTGCCTCCGCGCCCTCCGCAGCCGCGTCCAACGCGCCAGTGACCGGTCCGTTTACGGCCCAGGAATTGGGGCAATTTACCGCCCTCGGTGCGATTGATACCCATTCCCACGCGTTCCAGAACGCTCCGGCGCTCTACGCGTTGCTCAAAAAGCTCAACCTGCACACCGTGGATATTCTGGTCGTGGACGATTACGATCCCGAGCAGAAAGACCTGTCCAAGGAGCGCGCGGACGCCTGGAAAGTTGTTCGCGGCAGCGATGGATACATGGTTCTGTGCACGACCTTCGATCCGTTTCAATTCAACCAACCCCATTTCGCTCAGAATGCAATCCGCGGCCTCAATCGAGATTTCGCGCAAGGAGCCATCGCGGTAAAAATCTGGAAAAACGTCGGCATGGAGATCAAGGACGCCAAGGGCAACTACATCATGCCGGACAATCCTATGTTTGAGCCGATTTTCAAGGACATCGCGGCCCATAACAAAACGCTGATCGCCCATCTCGCCGACCCGAACACCATTTGGGAAGCTCCCAATCCCGCGTCGCCCGACTACGATTACTACACTCAGCATCCTGAGCTCTACATGTATGCGATCAAGGGCGCGCCACCCAAACCGGCGATTCTCGTGGCGCGCGATCATATTCTGGAAGCGAATCCGAACCTTCGCGTGGTGGGCGCGCACTTAGGCAGCATGGAAGCGGATTTCACCCAGCTGGCGCAGCATTTGGACAAATACCCCAACTTTGCCGTGGACATGGCCGCCCGCATGCCCTACGTCGAAATGCAGCCTCGCGCGGACATCATTGCTTTCATCACCAAGTATCAGGACCGATTGATCTATGGAACCGACAACGAACTCTTTCCGAAGAGCAATGCTCCGGAGACCATGAAGGAGTGGGAGAATCGGTACGCCGACGACTGGCGGTATCTTGCCACGAACGACACCATCCTCTACAGGGACAAACGAGTGCAGGGACTCGCTCTCCCGCAATCGATCCTCCGCAAGCTCTATCACGATAATGCCGTCAAATGGTTTCCAGGTGTTCTGGGCAGTTCCCATTGAGCCGCAGCCAGAGCAATCACACAGTTGGTGTCAGCCGGGAAATTGATCTTAGTGCAGCCGTTCTATCAAGGAACGGCTGCATGTGAATTGATCCCACCACATTACGGGAACTGTGTGATTGCTCTAGACGAGGTGAAGATTGGATAACGCGCAGTCCAGTGCTTTGCTGCCCATGCTATCTGGACGCGCGGGCAAAATGCGTTGGTGGATTGTCTGGACCCTTTTCTTTTCCACCGTCACCAACTACATCAGTCGTCAAAGTTTCTCCGTGTTGTCGCCGATGATTACGGCGCAATATCATTTGACCCACACCGACCTCGCGAAAATTATCGGGTCATTTCAAATCTCCTACGCTATCACCTGGCTGGTTGGCGGCATCGTTCTCGATGCGGTTGGCAGCCGTGTCGGTCTGGCTGCAGCGGCGATCTGGTGGTCGGTGATGAATATCCTCACCGGCCTGGCCAGCTCCGTCTTCGGCTTTGCCTTTTTTCGATTCATGCTGGGAATCGGCGAGGGGTTTAATTGGCCGGGTGCCAGCAAAGTTGTCGCCGAATGGTTTCCCCGCGAGGAACGAAGCCTCGCCGTCGCGATCTTCGACAGCGGCTCCAGCGTCGGCGGAGCGCTCGCGGCCTTGACCATTCCTCTCATCGCGTTGGCGTTCGGCTGGCGGTGGGCATTTGCGGCGTCTGGACTGCTCGGGTTTGTCTGGCTGGCCGTGTGGCTGCGCGTCTATCATCCGCTCGACAGTCATCCTCGCGTCGGTGCGGAAGAAGTTGCTCTTATTCAGGCCGGCCGCGATGCGGAGCCTGCATCGACCGATCGCGGCCTTGCGCGATGGCGACGCCTGGCAAAAAATCGCAATCTCTGGGGCATTGTCCTCGGCCGCGCGCTCACCGATCCTATCTGGTGGTTCTATGTTTTCTGGCTGCCCCAATATCTCAGTGATGCCCGCGGTTTCAGCCTCAAACGGATCGCCTTGTTCGCTTGGATTCCTTTCGTAGCCGCCGACCTGGGCAACTTCACCGGCGGCTGGATCTCTGGCTACTGCATTCGGCGCGGCATGTCCGTCGTCCGCGCGCGCACGTGGATTTGCTTCGTGAGTTGTCTGCCGATCTTTGCCGGAATCCCCGCTGCCAGCGTCCACAATGTCTATTTCGCGCTCGTCCTCATCTGCGTGGCGCTGTGGGGCTATGCCAGCTGGTCCACCATGGGACTCACTTTGCCCTCCGATCTTTTTGCGCAGGAGGTGGTGGGTTCTGTCACCGGCCTCAGTGGATTGGCGGCCGGCATGGTGAGCGCGGGCTTCACGCTTCTAGTTGGCGTTTTGGTCGATCGCTTTTCCTATCGGCCGGCCTTCGTTGCCGCCGGGCTTCTGCCGGTGCTCGCCACCATATCTCTATTTCTATTGATTCGGCCCCCAGCGCAGGTCGAAGCCAAGTTGGAATGACGCACCGCATCCGTCCCTGGAGCATTTTCACGGCTAGCGCAATATCTGGGTGGGATATAAACAAGCACGCGTCGCAATAACAATGAAAATGCTCTGGGAGGAACACTAAGGAAGCTCTGATTCAGCCTGTCTTGTATCAGGGCACGACTTCAGTCGTGCCGTACAT
>JAJZDO010000862.1 GCA_021805955.1 Acidobacteriota bacterium | reverse complement strand
CGCACCCAACAACGTCTCCGTCTTGATTACGGGAGAGAGCGGCACGGGCAAAGAAGTGGTTGCGCGAACCCTGCACGAACTCAGCGGACGGAGCAGCAAGCCGTTCATTGCGGTAAATTGTGCAGCCATTCCGGAAACCCTGATAGAAAGCGAAATCTTCGGCCATGAACGTGGGGCTTTCACCGGAGCGGTGGAACGTCGCGCCGGCTGTTTTGAGCTGGCGGAAGAAGGCACGTTGTTGCTAGACGAGATTGGCGAAATGCCCATCGCAACCCAGGCCAAGCTGCTGCGCGTGCTGGAGGATCGGACCTTGCGGCGTTTGGGCAGCAAGGTGGAGACGCCGATCAATGTCCGGGTGCTTGCGGCCACCAATAAGGACCCGGCAACCGCTATCGCGGAGGGGCATTTGCGCAACGACCTATACTACCGGCTGAACGTCTTCAACATTGAAATGCCGCCTCTTCGCGCGCATCGCGAAGACATTCCGTTGATCGCCGATGCGCTGATTCGCACCATGAATGAGCGCCATGGCTGCCAGGTAACCGGAATTGAACCTACCCTGTTGCACGAATTCGAATCTTACAACTGGCCAGGAAATGTCCGCGAACTCCGCAATGTGCTGGAACGAGCGGTGGTGCTGTGCGGTAGTGGAATCCTCGGCCATCAACATTTACCTCCCGGTTTTGGCGTGGCGCACATCTCAGCCGTATTCGATTCCGATCAGGTCCAGATGCCCGTCGGCACCACCGTCGACGAGGCGGAGAAGCGGCTGATCCTTCGCACGCTGGAGTCGACCAGAAACAATAAAACACGCGCGGCGGAAATCCTTGGTATCAGCCTGAAAACGCTGCACAATAAACTGAAGGAATACGGAGGTTCGGCGGAGAGCAGCGACTGAAGGCCGGCGATCTCGCGGCCGCCCGAAAGCGACGAAGTTGCACCGCAAAACTAAGCGCCGGGGCAAAACCGCAGCCGCATCCCCGGGAAACGAATCCGCATTGCAGCATCCGCCATGAGAATCCGCCTCAAGCTCGTACTGGCAATCACCGTGATGGTATCCGCCATGGTGATCTTGCTGTCTGCTCTATATCTGTCGCAATTGTTGTCGGAGCGAATCCAACAGAGCTATCGGCATACCGATATCGCCGCGCTTCAGGTGATGCTGGCCGCACGAGCGGCCATTGAGCACGGCATAGCGCACGTAGCGTTGCCCCCCAACGATCCGAATGCCCTGAATGATGCCGTCGCCCAGGCATTGCGCAACGACGCTGCGCTCCGTCTGATGTTGAGCTCGTTCATCCGCTATGAACCGACCATTTACGACATTAATATCGCGGGAAACGATGGAAACATTCTGCTGAGCACCGACCCGCTGTATCAAGGTCATGCCATGCCGCATCAGCCAAGCTTTGTTTCGTTGCAACAGCAAACCGCATGGCAAAAATTTCGCATCGTCTTTGGGACTCCCGCCGTCTATGCCGTCGATGCCCGGCTGGATCGCAATCACGCTCCCTTCCTTACCGTCCGCGTAGGCGTGAGGACAACCTTTCTTCGCAGCCAGTTGGCTCCCTGGTTGCAAGCGGAATTTATCATCGTGGTTCTTTCCGTGCTTCTCACCATCGTTCTGGCGGCATTGCTTTCAAATATGGCACTGCACCCCTTGCAGGTGATCAGCGATCGGCTCGATCAATTCATGCTGGTAGAACCCCAGCCGGTCTCAGGATCGGGGCTACTGCTGGCTAAGTCGGATGAAATCTCGCGTGTATCCAGCAAGATTGAACGCATCGGTCAGCGGATGCGGAGCGTTGAGGAAGTCTTCACGGCACTGAAAGAAAACTTGGATCAGGTGCTGGAGAACCTGCAAGACGGCGTGATGCTGTTCACGCAGGATGCGCGCGTGGTGATGGTCAGCGACTCTGTGGAGCACTTTCTGGGTATGACCCGGCAACAAATGCTGGGCGTCGAGCTGCACGACATCTTCGACCGCCAGTCCACGCTCGGCCAGGTAGTGCGCCGTGCCTTCAATGCACGGGTGATGCTGATGCAGGAAGAAGTCGTCACAGAAACGGGGCGGCGGATTCAGGTCTCTCTCGACTTCATCCATAGCGAAGATCCCACGACGCCCTCCGACACGTTGGGAGCATTGTTGACGCTGCACGATAGCGAATCCATGCGGAAGATTGAGAACGAGCTGGAAGTTTCACGGCGTCTGGCAGACCTTGGAAGACTCACCTCCGGTGTAGGCCACGAGGTAAAAAATCCCATCAACGCGATCGTTGTGCATCTGGAGCTGTTGCGCGAAAAACTGGCGCGAAACGATAGCAGCGCCGAGCGTCACGTGGACGTGATCCACAATGAAATCCGGCGTCTCGATCGAGTGGTGCAGACCTTGATCGACTTTTCCCGTCCTGTGGAACTGGACCTGGCCATGCACGATCTGCGCTCCATCGTTACTTCAGTAATCACGCTGGCCGAGCCAGACCTGGCGCAACGGTCCGTCAAAGTAGTCAGCGTTATGCCGGGCTCTCCGGTCAATGTCCGCGTGGATGCGGATATGATTCAGCAGGCTCTGCTGAACGTAATCCTGAATGGCGCGCAAGCCATGGCAGACGGCGGCGAGTTGCATGTAGAACTGCGGCAGCACGGGCACGAAGCGAGTCTGCGTATCCGCGACCAGGGTTGTGGAATTCCGCGCGAAATTCTTAGCCGCATCTTCAATCTTTACTTTACGACGAAGCGGGATGGAACCGGCATTGGCCTGGCAATGACCTATCGTATACTGCAACTCCACAACGGCTCAGTTCAAGTAGAATCTGAGGTGGACGTTGGCACGCAGTTCACCCTCCGGCTTCCTGTGACTTCCCTGCCGGAAGCAAAATCGATGCTTAGCACAAGTGCCGGCTAGGTTGACAAGTGCATCGCGGGTTGATCGACGTAGAAATGAAGATTGACGCGTCGAAGAAATGCAGGGGAAGAATGCGGTATTGGCGCTTATTTTTTGTTTCATTTCTGCTGACGTTTTCGATTGCTGGCTGCCGTCGCAAGCCACAGCGAGCACTGCCTCCGCCGCACGCCCAGGCTCCCGTTGTAAGTACCATGCCCGCCATGCCGCCGCTTACGCTGGCGCCCGTGAAACTAGCCGAGTCCCAGCCAACCACTCCAGCCGCACCGCAGCCTGCTGCTGCGCCGCCCAAGAAACACAGAGCAAAAGTCCGCCGCCACCGCGTCACGCCCAAGGGTGAGCCCGAGCCTGCGGCGGCGGCGGAGACACACCCGGCAACGACTGGCGATGCTGCCGGTGGAGCAGCTTCGGCTGCGCCTGGGACCGCCCTCATCGGGCAGCTCTCCGCCGATGATTCGACTGCAACGCCAACAGAGACAGCGCAGGCAAAACATCTCATCGACGCCACGGCGCTCCGGATGGAGAAGGTCTCAAAGCAGCGGCAGGCGGAACATAAGGACGCAGTTGCACAAATCAATTCTTTTCTGGTGCAGGCCCGACAGGCCTTGAGCATGAACGATGTGGTGGGCGCTCAGACGCTGGCGAACAAGGCAAAAATCCTTGTCGACGAGTTGTCCAAGTAGCTGCGGGGATCTTTGCACACGCGCCTTCGAAGAGCTTATCGCTCGCCCCACTTCAACTTGGCTCGCAAGACATCGAAGAAGCTGTTGCCACTCCTGCGAATCAGGCGGATCGTAGAGCGGGAACGGCAACAGTGCAGCTCGTCTCCGAGCCTCAACTCGACTGCTTCCTGCCCGTCGACAGTAAGGTAGATCTGCTCCGGGATTCCTTCGACGCTGAGCGTAAGCTTGGCGTCTCCGCGCACCACCAGCGGCCGAACCGTCAGTTGGTGCGGACAGACAGCGGTGATAATCATGCCGTCGATGTCGGGAGCCAGAATGGGGCCGTTGGCAGCGAGGTTATAGGCCGTAGAACCGGTTGGCGTCGCTACAATCACTCCATCGGCACTAAACTGTGCCACCGTCTGATCGCCGGCCTTGACCAGAATGCTGACCATGCGCGCAATGGTGCCCTTGGTAATGACCACGTCATTCAGCGCTTCAAACTCGTGGTGGACCAGGCCGGCGCGGCGGACCTCGGCGTGCAACATGGCGCGCTCATCAATCACGCAACCGCTCCGGCGCCAAGATTCCAACGTGGTGAATAACTCATCCAGCGGCACCTCCGCCAGAAAACCCAGCGACCCCAGGTTGACGCTGAGAATCGGCGTTTGCGTACGCGCGAATGCTCTGGCCGCAGCAAGCAATGTTCCATCTCCGCCCAGGACAATCACCAATTCCGGCTTATGCTCATGCATCAAGTGCCGGGGCACCACGTCTACTGAGCCTAGGTACCCGGCGCTCATTGGGTCCAGGATGGAAGCGTAGCCGTGTTGCTTCAGCCAGACCGTCAACTCCGGCAAAATCGTCGCCAGTTCCGGTTTTTGCGGCTTGGAAATGATTGCGATCGATCGCATGCGTTCTCCCTTAGAACCGAGCGTATATCAGAAACTCCCGATTTCCGTCTCCGCCACGGATGGGCGAATCCATGACCCTTGTCTCTAAAGCCCGATGGGCTTCCAGAGTTTCCAGCACCCTGGCAACGGCACGCTGATGCGCGGCGGAACTATGGACGATTCCGCCCCTGCCGACAAACTCCTTGCCCGCCTCAAACTGAGGCTTGGCCAGGATGACTGCCTCCCGGCTGTGGTCATCCGAAACACTCACATCCGCAGGAAACGCTGCGGCAATCGCCGCAGGCAGGACCAACGATGCCGCAATAAACGAGACATCGACGGCCAAGAAGTCAATTTCGGCTGGCAGCATGCCCGCCGTTAGGCGACGGGCATTGGTGCGTTCTATCAGCAACAGGCGCGGATCGAGGCGGAGCTTTTCTGCCAACTGTCCTTGGCCGCTGTCGATCCCGACGACGCGAGCGGCTCCGCGCTGCAGCAGACAATCGGTGAACCCGCCGGTGGAAATGCCAATGTCCAAGCAAGAGCGTCCGGATATATTGATTTGCCAGGCGTCGAGCGCTGCCGCCAGCTTCACTCCGCCACGACTTACGTACGGAAGGTCTTCCTCCAGCGCCTCGATCATCTGCTGGGAGTCGACGAGAAAGCCCGCCTTGGTGATAACGACGCCATCCACCGCAATATGGCCTGCGGAGATTCTCTCCTGTGCGCGTGTTCGCGACGACGCAATGCCCTGCCCAACCAGCAGCTTATCGAGACGAAGCTTCATCCATGCACCGTTATCAGTCGAGCCGATAGTTCACGGTTCTTGCCAGCTTGCATGTTGTGAGGATCAGGAACCTGTCAGGTAGACCTCGATACCATTTCCGGTGAGCGGTAAACTTGTATCGATGGTATCGTCCACCGTCTGAATGATCGTCAGCATATTTGTGTCCGGGGACACCACATACACCTTACCGGTGGGAGTCCCGACGGTGGCGGCGATCGACATGGGATGAACGATGCAAAGAACATTGGGGTCGCCGGACGTGCAGGGCTCCTGAGGTAACGGAATGGTCTTGGTGACAGTGTTACTGGTTAAACTGACAACACTCACGGTTCCATCTCCGCGATTGGCAACGTAAGCGCGGGTTCCATCCTGGAGAATGGAGACGGAAGACGGGTTGCTGCCGACTGGCACGGTGGCAATAATCTGGCCAAAGTTGGGACTGTCATTGCCGTAGACGTCCTCACTTATATTGATCAACGTGAGCGTATTCGAGCCTGAGTTCGCGACGGCCAGGATCGATCCTGTATTGTAAATCGCCGCCCAGACGGGTCCTTGTCCAACAGAAATCTGACCCGCCGGTGCATTCGGCTGGTTATGGATCAGATTCTGACTTGTATCGATCTGGTTCTGCTGGCTATCGATCACTGAAACCGTGCCGCTGTCCTGGTTCAGGATGAAAACTCGCCGGTTGTCGTTGCTCATCACGCCATAGACCGGACAAAACCCTAGGGCTAAATTGGAAGAGGGCGTGTTGGTCGTGGTTTCAATTCCGGTGGCGACACCAGGAGAATTGGAACCTGGACAACTCTCAGCGGGAAGTGCCTGGCTATCGTCGTAGCTGATGGCATAGATACGCTGGGCGCTCGCGTTGCCGACCAAGTTGGCAGGATATTGCCGTGCCGATGGATTCCGCGCATCGATGAGCGGAATTTCCAGAAAACCGGATGGCGAAGTCGCGCCATTCGCCGTCTTCATCACTTCGACGGAGCCTCGTCCAGTCTGCGCGACATACAGATAATTTCTGGTCGATATCATGGTGCCGGGATCAGCATCGGCAAGCAGCGTACTCGAATACACGTTATGACTTTCCACCGTGGTGGAGACGCTGAAGTTCGTGATCGTACCATCTGCGTTGGTGTTGTAAACAATTCCCCCGCTGCCGTTGCTGTTGGCCGCCAGTCCTATCCACCGCGGTCCATTGCCAAGATTCACTCGAATCGCCAGGGAGTCTCCTGAGAAATCTACCAGCGATCCCGATCCGGGCACGGTGCTGCCGGCGCAAATCAGATCGATGGTCGGAGCAGAGACATTGGTTTTGTTGCCGCAGGTGGTTACAATCGCGTATTTGGTCGGTTGCGCCGAAGGTTGAACCGGAGGCACGCTGGTAACCACCGGACGGTAAATATCTCCGCAGCCCAGCATGAAGGCGAATATCAGACTCGATCCCAATAATTCCCAGGGCCTTCTTCGCCCAAAAACTGACAACACTCGTGAATACCCCATGGTTTCCAACAATCAATTGAAGCTGTCACTGATTGTAAATCAGTGCCGATGTTTTCGCGGGCTGGAGTCCAGCTTTCCTGCGGGCCGTGGAGTGGCGACTCCAGCGGACCAATTCCACCCGATCCATAGACCTGCGAATCAGTGCAGGTGCAGGCGCCAAAGAGTGTAGCTTCCCATCTCGTGCAGGTATCGCTCCGCAATCTCGATCTGACTAACGGATTTGCCTGCTTCTCGCGGCGAAAGCAAAACATGCAACCCCTGGGCCCGGCATAATTCACGAATGCGAAACATGTGGGTTCCATCACTGACAACCAGAATGGTTCGCAGATGATTCTCCCGGGCAATCGCGGCCAGTCTATCCACGGACTCCTCGGTATCGCTACTGTTGGTTTCCGCAATGATGCTGCGATCAGGCACGCCATGGGTAAGAAAGAAATCGCGGCCCACAGCACCCTCGCTCAATTGCGGATCGTATTGCGATCCAGCGCCGCCGCCAAGAGAAATCAGCAAGGGGGCCAATCCGCGCTCGTATAGATCGAGTGCGTGTTCCAATCGAGCATGCAAGACTGGCGAAGGCCGCCCGTTGTATGCGGCAGCGCCAAACACCGCAATGGCATCGGCAGGGAGGGTCTGGATGATGTAGGAGGTGTCCCGTATTTCGAGGAAGAGCCACCAGAACCACACGAAGCAAACCAGCAGCGCGACGGCGAGAATTCTTCGCAGAATCCGGCCAACGATGCCGCGGGTTTTTCTGGGCCCCGAACTATACTCGTCCTCCCAGTCGCGTTCTTCGGCTTCGATATCTCGCATCGCTCGATGCACCGTTATTGCAGCGCGAAAGCAATCTCGTGCGTTGGAATTGCGCCCTCGCGCAGAATCTGCCAGGTTCCTGGTCCAGCAGATAAATCGACAATTGTCGTCGGAAGGCTTCTTCCGGTTGGGCCACCGTCAACGATCAAAGGAAGCCGATCGCCAAGCTGATCTCGAACTCCTATGGCATGGGTGCATTCGGGAGCGCCAAATGCGTTGGCGGAGGTCGCCGTGACCGGCAGACCCAGCATTCGCACCACCGCTCGCGGAATCGCAGCGTCCGGAACTCGCAACGCAACGTTTCCAGTATTCGCTGTGACTCGCAGCGGCAACCGAGTTCCCGCGCGCACAATCACGGTCAGCGGCCCGGGCCAAAAGCGCTCGGCAAGACGGTCAAATTGGGAGTCGAGGTTTCGCGCAATTTCATACGCCTGGGCGACATCGGCCAGCAGCAACGATAGCGGCTTGTGCCGCAGACGCATCTTGATGTCATAGATCAGTTCAACTGCGTGCAGGTTTACCGGATCCACGGCCAGGCCGTAAAACGTATCTGTCGGCAAGCCGACGACACTACCCGCTCGCAGGCAGCGCACAATGTACTCGATCTTTTCCGGCTCCGGCTCATCCGGCTGCACGCGCAGTATTTCCGCTGACAAACTATTTCTCCACGTCTGCGAGTTGAGCTCGAAGAGTTTGAAGACTGAAAATATTTTCGAGCTTGATCCATGATACCCGTTCGTAGAAGCTGCAACGGTCCGAATATCGTCGCGGATCCGAAAGACCCGTATCGCGGGCGTAAAATCGCGAGGTATGCCGGACTCTGTGTCCTCCACTTCCGTCGAAACGATCCGCAGCCGCCAGAATGCGCGGCTGAAAGACCTGCGGCAGCGTTTGCTGCATCCAGGCATCGGCGCGGACAGGCTAGTTGCCATCGAAGGGGATCATCTTATTGAGGAAGCCCAGCGCAGCGGACTAGGATTCGATGCCGTGTTTCTGCGGGAAGACCGCATCTTGAAAAGAGAGTGGCACTTTCTTGGCCATGTACATGTAAAGGTTTTCGCCGTCGCCACGGACGCATTCGACCATGCCTGCGTCACTGAATCTCCCCAGGGAATCGCCGCGTTGGTGAAAGCTCCCGAATGGACGCTGGAATCGCTGCTGACCGCAGAACAGCCTCGGCTTGTTATCCTGGCAGGGCTGCAGGATCCTGGCAATGTGGGCACCATTATTCGTTCGGCCGAAGCCTTTGGGGCCTCCGGAGTTCTGCTGACGGCTGGAAGCGTCAGCCCGTGGAACCAGAAAGCGCTGCGTGCTTCGGCGGGATCGAGCTTTCGGCTTCCGGTTGTTTCTCTGGCCGATGTCTCGCGGCTACGCCGTCTGGCTGAAAAACAAATTCCCACATACGCATGCGTTGCTGACAGTGGAACTTCCATCTTCGAGGCCGACCTGCGCGGACCCATCGCGTTTGTCATCGGGAATGAAGGCGCGGGAATTACAGATGAGATTTTGTCCTTCTGCCAGAAAAGTCTCCATGTCCCGTGTCCCGGAGACGTGGAGTCTCTGAATGCCGCCATTGCCGCGTCGATTCTGCTGTATGAGGCATCGCGCCAACGCAGCGGCACATCCCTCCAAGGCAAGCCATGAGCCTCTTCGACGCACTGCCTGGCGAGCCCGCATACTCAAAGGATGCGCCGACCGATCTGCGCCAGCGCCCATTGGCAGAACGGATGCGTCCACGCACGCTCGATGAATTCGTCGGCCAGGAGCACCTGCTTGCGCCCGGAAAAGCGCTGCGCCTGCAGTTGGAAACCGACGACACCACATCGATGATTTTGTGGGGACCGCCGGGAGTGGGAAAAACGACGCTGGCCAAGATCATCGCGCACACGACGAAAGCCACGTTCATCGAGTTTTCCGCGGTCGTCAGCGGAATTAAAGAGATCAAGCAGGTAATGGCGGAAGCCGACCAGGCAGCTTCTGCCGGCATGCGCACCATTTTATTTATCGACGAGATTCACCGCTTCAACCGCAGCCAGCAGGATGCGTTTTTGCCATACGTAGAGCGGGGAGCCATCCGGTTGATTGGTGCCACCACGGAGAATCCCTCCTTTGAGCTGAATGCCGCCCTGCTGTCTCGCTGCCGCGTCTACGTGCTGGAAGCGCTGAGCGATGAACAAATTGTCGCGCTGTTGCAGAGGGCGCTCATAGATAAAGAGCGAGGTCTCGGCGGATTCGGAATCACGTCGCCGGAAGATGCCTTTAACGTAATTGCCGGATATTCGAACGGCGACGTTCGGCGCGCTTACAACGTATTGGAAGCGGCGGTCCGGTTGGCCGCGAGTGCGGGGCAGTCGAGTCTGGATGGCCATCTGATCGCCGATGCCGTGCAACAGAAAACGCTGCTCTACGACAAGAGTGGCGAGGAACATTACAACCTGATTTCCGCGCTGCATAAATCCATTCGCAACAGCGATCCGGATGCAGCGCTGTACTGGCTGGCACGCATGTTGCGCTCCGGCGAAGATCCGATGTACCTGGCGCGCCGGCTGGTGCGCATGGCATCCGAAGACATTGGCCTGGCCGCTCCGGAAGCTCTGAACCTGACGCTCTCCGCGCGCGATTCGATGGACTTTCTCGGCAGCCCGGAGGGCGATCTGGCTCTGGCCCAGGCGGCTGTCTATCTCGCGCTCGCACCCAAGTCGAACGCACTGTACACCGCCTATGGCGCGGTCACCCGCGACGTGGAACAAACGCGCGCCGAGCCAGTGCCACTGCATCTGCGCAACGCGCCCACGCGGCTGATGGAGGCGCTTGATTATGGCAAGGGATATCGCTATGCGCACGATGAGAGAGGCGCCGTCTCCGATATGGATTGCCTGCCGCCGGGCTTGATTGGACGTAAGTACTATCAGCCGACCGATCGCGGCCGCGAGAAGATGCTGCAACAGCGTATGGAAGAGATCGAGCAGTTGCGCAAGCAGAATCGCAAATAGGGTCGCGGAGTCATTCTGAACGGAGTGAAGAATCCAGAAGGTGCCGTTTGCCTCGACTCAGCCGTGATTCTCTGGATTCCTCGGTCACCGGGGCGACCTCGGAATGACGAGCAAGATTTTTTACTGCTTGGCTTGCATTTGCTTTAGCGCGTCCAACACTATTCCAGTCGTCAGTACCTCGGGCAGCAACGTGGGCGCGGATTGCGGTCCACCCGAATAAAGCACATACGTGGGGACACCGCTGCGCCCCAACTGCGCAAGCGCTGCGGTGATCGTGTCGTCGTGGTTGGTCCAATCGGCGCGCATCATCACCACGCCGCGTTTGCGGAAAGCCTCTTCGACATCGGGCCGGTCCAGCACCACGCGCTCATTCACCTGGCAACTCAGGCACCACGCAGCGGAGAAGTCCACGAAAACAGGCTTGCCCTGTCTACTCTCAGCAGCCAGCCACTGCGGGCTGAAGGGCTGCCACGCTGACGATTGTAGCGAGGTCTCGGTAGTACCTCTTCTCGCTGGAAGTTCTTTTGCTACGAGGCTCGGCAACGCAATTGCCGCAACCAGCAGAAGTATTGCGAACATTGTAGAGGCCCATTTCGCCGGCCAATGTCCCAGTACCCATCCCGCGATCGCAGTCAACAACAACCCTGCAAGCAACGCCGCCACACCGTTGCTGCC
>JAJZDO010000080.1 GCA_021805955.1 Acidobacteriota bacterium | reverse complement strand
TCTCGTGAACTGGCAGGACTGTATCCCGGAACAGACAAGGGATCTCGCCCTTATTGTCGCAACTCGGAAAGGATGTTGAGCATATTGACATTCTTTAAGACTTTGGTTTGAAAGCGACACTTCTGCGTATCTAATCAAAGCGTCTTCCAGGAAGGTCATCGGCTAAGGTGGATGTATGAAAAAGATCGATCCACAACTTGCTGTAGAAGCCAAGGCCATAGTTGCGCTGGCATTTCGGAACGGCCCTATCGAGGATGTTCATGCTGGCAAGACTTGCACTGCCTGCGCAGGAAATCCAGAATCCTCACGCATCACGGACGATGAGATGAAATCGATTATGAAGGCTGCCGTCAATGCGGTGTATGCGCTCCTGTGCGCTAAGGAGCATGACCCAGAAAATTACCGCAGGCAGATTGCATTCGGACAGCGATATACAAGCCGCTGGGACCAGCCAGAGCCAAAGCGAACTACCTAAAATCCATTTACGCGACTGCGGAAAGGCCCCTTTGCGCGACCAGGGTCAGTAGTTTCAGGGACGCCCCTTGTGGATGCTTTTCTCCACGCTCCCATTGACTCACTAGCCCTGTGGAAACATTCAAATAGCGGGCAAAGACCGCTTGGCTTGTTCCCTCGCGCAAACGAAGCCTGCGAATTTCTTCCGGGGTCAGGGTCTGAACCGGTGTCAGGCAAAGGGCATCGAACTCTCGCAGCGTTTGCTTGTCCATTACCCCTGCTGAATGCAGGTCTTCCGCAGTTTCGTGGATCGACGCCATCACCTTGCTACGATATTGTTTCGCCATGACACTTCACCTCAATCAATGACCCGGAAGCGAGTGCCTTGTCCATCGCTTCCTCTCGATAAGCCAGCATCTCAGTAGCCAGCTTCTTCAGCACTGCCAACTCGTCTGTGCGGATGTTTCCCAATTCGCTTTTCGCAAATCCATGAACAAAGATGGCCCGCTCCCGCGCTCGGAACAGAATTATCGTGCGGAATCCGCCTGATTTGCCAGAACCCTTGCGAGCAATACGCTGCTTAATCACGCCGCCGCCCAAATCGGCATCTACCAAGCCTCGTTCGGCATTCTCGATGACCACACAAAGTTCTCGATCTGAGATATCGTTTTTGCGAGTGAAGCGCGTAAAGGCTTTGTTCTTGAATACGCGCATTGGCCCTCGCAGCGATGCCTAACATCCACAGAATAAGTGTAACACTTAGTGCTATATTAGAAGAGTTAAATTGAGGACACCGCTGCAACTTATTCCTGAACCCAGTTGCATGATGGTTCGGTTGGCATTGCCCGGAGAAATTTCAAGAACATCCACATCGGCAGGTGGGTAGAGTAAGCCCATAGGTTTCGTAATTTTTGTGGCAATTTTGTGGCAAACCCTTAAATACTGCGACGAACAATCAATGACTTACGGAACTTTTTACTACGTTCCATCCGTGCGGGCAATTGTCTGTAAAGGTTTTATATTGTGAGACTTACGCTAGCGGAAGGCGCTGGTGAAAGTGTAATTTCGAGTCAGGTGCATTCAACCGGGCTCTGCCACCTCTCCTTACCATTATCCTACCGGAGACCGCAGGGATTTCGAGCAGCGACGGCTTGTGATTTCTTTATTTATTACCTACATACGAGCGTAAATGCTGCTCCCCATGCAACTCTTGGTTCTTGACTTTCCCTGGATGGCAGCGTGTATTGTTGGCCATGTGTCGCCAACGCTTGCTTGCCGCATGTCTCCTGCTTCCCTCCACTTTCGCTCTTGCGCAATCGGAAGCGCTGAATCCGCTCGCGCCCTATATGGCGGTCTCCGATCCAGTCATCGCACTCACGCATGTTGAAATCATCGATGGCACCGGCACCGCGCCCATCGCCGACCAGACGATTGTTCTCGATCGCGGAAAAATCCTCTCCATCGGACCAAGCTCCAGCGCGCAGATTCCAAGCGGGGCAAAGGCCCTCGAACTCCCCGGCCATACCATCTATCCCGGCCTTGTCGGGATGCATGAGCATCTGTTTTACACGGAACCAAGCAGCCGGGATCTTCATGCGTTTGTCATGGGAGAAATGACGCAGACGGCGCCGCGCCTCTACCTGGCCGCTGGCGTTACCACGGCGCGTACCGCTGGCAGCATCGAACCATACACCGATCTGAACATCAAGAGAGACATCGATTCCGGCCTGGTCCCCGGTCCGGACTTCGGCGTCACCGGACCCTATCTGGACGGCCCCGACCCCTTGATTCCACAACTGCATCGACTCTCCGGCGAGACGGATGCGACGAACACGGTAAATTACTGGGCTGCGGAGGGTGTCACTTCGTTCAAGGCCTATATGTTCATCACCCCGAAGGAACTGAAGGCCTCCATCGACGCGGCGCACGCACATGGGTTGAAGATCACCGGACATCTATGCTCGATCGGATTTACTCAAGCTGCCGATATGGGCATCGACAATCTTGAACACGGCCTGCTGGTGGATACGGAGTTCTACTCGGGAAAAAAGCCCGGCGTGTGTCCCGGCGACTGGCGGGCATCCTTTCTAGAAATGGCCAATAAGCTCGATGTGACCAGCGCGCCAATGGAGGCCATGATCCAGAATCTGGTGCGGCACCATGTCGCGATTACTTCCACGCTCTCCGTTTTCGAGATGTCCGCCCCGAATCGTCCCTCGATGGCATTCCTGATGCGCGAACAGGGGTCGATGATGCCGCAGGCATGGACGAGCGTGATCGAGACTCGAGCGCAGATTGCCGAGCATGCCGACAAATCCTATTGGGCAGCCGCGCTGAAAAAAGAAATGCAGTTTGAACGGGAATTTGTCGCCGCAGGCGGCCTACTTATGGCTGGCTGCGACCCGACCGCCTACGGCGCGATTTTGCCCGGTTTTGGCGACCAGCGGAATCTGGAATTGCTGGTCGAGGCCGGCTTCACCCCTTCGCAGGCCATCCAGATTTACAC
The DNA here is from genome assembly GCA_021805955.1 of Acidobacteriota bacterium. The sequence goes on along the minus strand of JAJZDO010000080.1, from coordinate 392 downwards.
TGAAAATGCCGCGAAATATCTCGGCCGTCTGGACCGCATCGGCACCATTGCAGCGGGTAAACAGGCCGACCTGGTCGTCGTCACCGGCGATGCGGCCAAGGACATTTCCGCCGTCGAACATGTCGAAATGGTCTTCAAAAATGGCGTGGGCTACGATCCGCAGAAATTGATCGACTCCACTCGCCGCATGGTCGGTATTCGATGACAACCGACCCAAGAAGGTCGCGCGCCGACAAATTGAGCAGTTGGTTCCGCGCAGCCCTGTCGTGAAGCATTCGCCCGATTCGCATCTCTGGTTGAATATATGGATGATGCATGTAAGATCAACGTTTCGCGATGACGTCTACCCCACAAGGACTGCCGACAACCGACCAATCCCAAATGAGTAAGCT
>JAJZDO010000392.1 GCA_021805955.1 Acidobacteriota bacterium | reverse complement strand
TCCCCCATGCACGCCCCACGACGAGTTATTGCATTCTTGTCCCTCGCCTGTATCTCATCCCTTTGCTACGCGGCTGACCTGACCTTCCAACGTTCCTTGACCGCCAGCGGGAATGTGGCGTTCAGCGTCTGCAACGGTTCCGGCTCAATTCATGTCGCGGGAGCTAATGGCAGCAAGATTGAGATCGCTGCAAAGATCCATCCCACCAACTGGCACGATTTTGGCAACAGCGACACCATGAAGAAGATCGCGGCGGCTCCGCCGGTACAACAGACGGGCAATGCGGTCCATGTAGGAAACAGCGACATTTGCGGCGGCTCTGCCTACCAGAACATCGACATCGACTATGAAATCACCATCCCCAAGGGCTCCACTGTGGTCGCGGCCAGCGGAGCGGGGGATATTCACGTGGAGTCGATCGGCGGCTACGTGCGCGCGCGTACGGGCAAGGGAAATATCATCGCGAATGGCATCGGCTCAGACTCCTTCCTAAGGACCGGATCGGGAACCATCGACATTCAGGCGGCGCATGGAACCATGGCCGCGGAAACCGGGACGGGCGATGTCTCGCTGCGCGGTTCCGATGTAAGCCAGGGGATTCTGAAGTCGGGTTCGGGCAATATTACCACCCTGAATCTTCGCGGCGGCTTGCGAGCCAACACAGGCTCGGGCACGCTGACGATTGGCGGCACGCCGACCGCCGACTGGAAGCTCGGAACAGGGTCGGGAGCCATCCACCTGCACGTGGATCCAGCGGCAAAATTCAACCTAGATGCGGAGGCGGGCTCCGGGTCGATCGACTCGAAATTGCCGGCGCCACTTTCCGGACACATCGCCAACGGGGTGCTCAAAGGCCCGGTGAATGGCGGCGGCCCGCTCGTGGAACTGTACACCGGCTCCGGAAGCATCGACGTGGATTAAGGAACGCGCCGCGGATGCACCGGTTACCACAGCTTTGCTTCGGCTAACCGGAGTTCGTCACGAGCGAGGGTGAGAATGGCCTAAGTGTTTCAGAATCAGTTCAGGCTATCGCAGAGTTTGCACTACATTCGCGTTGAAACCGGAGATGTTCGGGCAGACTGATTCCGAACTGGCGGAGCAAGGATTTCTGCTCTGTGGCTGGTTCGGTGATCCCCCGCAGCCTGATTTCGCGACCGTCGGTAGTGGGCAGAACGCTGTCTGCGCTCTGCAGGGTGGACAGCAGGGCGATGGCTCTCATCGGCGTCATGGGCTGGGCGTTATCGACGCCACTTGCCGATGGTGTTGGCACAATCGGAGGCCGGCGCTTCAGCAGATGTTTTAGTGTGACCCACAAGGCGTAGCCGGGGAACGCGACCAGGATATGCGCTTTTACGCGCAGATCGAGGTCGTACAGATCGTTCACCTGCGGATGCCGTGGCTGAATCTTCCCCAGCCGCCACTCCATCTTGTTGCGGTCTTTCAGTTGGCCTGTGGCGATGGCTTGCAAGAGGGTAGGTCTGCACTCCATCGCGTTTTCAGAAACCGCCATTGAGACAACAGGACTTACTTCCCTCCGACAGGTCAAAATAGCCGAAACTGTCAATTCGTGACGAACTTGGGCTAAGTGGGATGATTGGCAACTGAATCGAAACTGCGCGGCACACGTCGCGCGTTTCAATCAACTACCCCGCGATCTTGCAGGCCGGCAAGGCAGATGCTTCGCTTCGTCAGGGTGCCTCTCGAATGGGCTCCTGCGAGCATCTTGTGCACTCTTGCGCTTCGCCCGTCTCACAGCGAAGATATTTTTCCGGGCTTGGAGTGCAACGACGGCTGCGCAACAAACACAAACGGCCTCCGTGACCGGAGGCTGTTTGCGTTGAACTTGAATTCCCTTACTTCACCTTGAACAGAATGATGGCAAAGGTGAAAAGTGCCAGCGATTCGATGAAGGCCAGGCCAAGCACGAGGAAAAGAAAAATTGCCGGCCGCGCTCCCGGGTTCCGTGCGAGCGCCAGTGTCGAAGATCCGACCGCGTAACCCTCGCCCAGACCGCAAAGCCCGGAGGCAATGGCCATCGAGATGCCTGCGGCAATCGCCACCATGCTGGCATGGGACGAATCGCCGCCACCGGCTTGTGCGAACGCCGGAACGGCCAGGCACAGCACCGACAGCGTCATAAAAACGTTTTGCATGGTACGCATGTGTACGACTCCAATGCTTCCTTAAGGTCTCCGCGAGTGAGTGGGAACGCCCGCCCTGCTGCGCCCCACGCACTTCCCGGGGTGGTGCTGCTGGAGCGGAAGCAGTCTCCAGCAAAACTTGAATTCTCAGTGCTCGTGCGCAATGGCATTTCCGATGTAGATGGTTGCGAGGAGCATGAAAACATAGGCCTGAATCAGCGAAACGCCCAGATGCAGTCCTATAAAGATAACCGGCAGCGCGATGGGAAACAGCGCGAAAAAGATGAGAATCAACAAATCGCTGGCGAACATGTTGGCAAATAAACGAATGGTGAGCGACAGGATGCGGGCGAGATGGGAAATCAATTCAATCGGCAGCATCAGCGGCGCAATCCACCACAGCGGGCCAAGAAACTGCTTGATGTATCCAGCCTTGTGCGCCTTCAGGCCCTGCCAGTGGTAATAGGCAAAGGTCAACAGCGCCAGCCCCAGCGGCACCACCGGGTTGGATGTGGGAGTGTCGACATCGGGCAGCAGGCCAATCAGATTGTTGACCAGGACGAAGAGCAAAAGCGCCGTCAGAAACGGCAGATACACTTTGTACTTTTCCCCAATAATCGGCTCGGTCTGGCCGGTGACAAACTCTTGTGTCATCTCCGCCAGTTGCTGCGGCACGCCCGGCCTCTCCACTTCCAGAGTCAGCCGAATCAGAATGAAGAAAATCAAGAGCAGCAGAAATCCCAACAGCTCCATGGTGAATGTGCCATCGATCGGCGCCGCCGGATTGATCGGCGGATGGCCGATCCAATTCATCAGAGCCGTGACGGGGCCTGCCAATAGGTGGTTCAGGATTTGTGCAAAGAAATGTTGGAGCGGCATGGTTCGTGCTTTCTTTTCAGGTTCTCTTCAGTCTAAAGGCTTGAAGGAAAATTCGACGGCCCAGATTTCATGGTCCCGTTCGCGCCATCAGGCGGATGGACTCCACCGACAGGGCGAGCAAAGACACTGCCAGTCCGGCCAGCAAGGCATAAATTGAGCCGTGCAAACTGTTTAGACTAGCATATAAGAGCACTCCCGCTACTGCCAAACGCAGGAAAAACATGATCAGCACGCGGCCCATGGGAACCGGGGTGCGCCCTTCCTCCATCCGAGACATCATGGCGGAAAGCAACTGCAGCCACTCCACAAGCCATTTATGCGGGTCGATGGT
>JAJZDO010001084.1 GCA_021805955.1 Acidobacteriota bacterium | reverse complement strand
TGTGCCGGTGTACTTCTATGAAGCGGCCGCACTGCGACCCGACCGGAGATTGCTGGAGGACATTCGCAACGGTCAGTTTGAAGGTCTGCGAAAAAAGGTCCAGCAGGATGCGGCCAGCCGCCCCGATGTCGGCGGCCCGTCGCTGCATCCCACTGCGGGGGCCGTGGCTGTGGGCGCACGGCAACTTTTAATTGCCTGCAACGTGTACCTGACCACCGGCAACGTCGGCATTGCGCGCACAGTGGCGCGTGAAATTCGTGCATCGAGCGGCGGCCTCGCCGGGCTTAAGGCGATGGGCGTTCTGGTCAGCGGCAAGGCGCAGGTGTCGATGAATATTACGGATTTTCATGCCACCCCGATCAGCAAAGTCTATCAAGCTGTGAAGGACGCTGCGGGGCAGCTAGGCGTACAGCCGGATCGGGTGGAACTGATAGGGCTGGTGCCGGAGGCGGCCGTCGAGCCAGGCAGTGAATGGATGCAGTTGGCGACCAACTTCTCGGTCGCGCGAACGCTGGAGAGTAGACTGGAAACACCACTGATTTGGCCATAAACGGGCTGAATGCACGCGTGTTCGGTGTGACTTTGGATGCAATCGCGCGTCGAAGATGAGAGTGCAATGAAGTCCTGCCGCAGCGCCGGGACAGCATAGAGAATTTGTCAGGAGATGTACATGAATCGCTGGAGAAAAATTCTGAGTTTTAGTGTTGGTGCCGTGGCACTCGCGACGCTTACTTTGTCGGCCTCGGCATCGCAATTGGCGACCGAGTCCCAGGCGGCTGTGCCGAAAGATGTGCAGCAATTGATTGTCGTCGATTATCAGGCGATGGAGAACTCCGACATTGCGATGAAGCTACGCGCCAAGGTGTTGCCGCCTGAACTGAAGCGCCTGCAGGACGCGCTGCAGCAATCGGGCATGAACGTGAACCAGAGCGTAGTCCAGTTGGCTTTTGCCTCCTATCGCATTCCCGGCGACGTCTCGGCGCGTATCGTCGGCATCGCCTCGGGCCAGTTTCCAGTGCAGGAGTTTGCGGACAATTTCAAGAAACATCACGTCAAAGGGACCCCGGTGCGGAACGAGACGATCTATCCGATGGGCAACACCGGTTTGAGCGTCGTATTCCTGGATCAGACCACGATGATCTTCGGCTCCCTGGAAGCGATTCGGGATTCGCTGGATGCGCGCGACGGAGTCAAGCCCAGCTTTCTGACGAATACGGCGATGCAGAATTTGATCCCAGCGCTGCAGGATGAAGCCGTATGGAGCATTCTCGATCAAAAGGGTACGCAGGAAATGATGAAGTCGGTGCTGGGACAGGCCGCGCAGGTGGCTGACTTCAGCACCGTAAAAAACAGCCTGGTCGGTTCACGCTACACCATGGATTTCAACCAGGGAGTTAGGTTTTCTCTGGATGTTGTTACGCCAGATACAGTTACAGCAGCTACCATGTCATCCTTGATGGGGGCGGCAGCGTTGATGGAAAAGATGAACGCCACTCCGACCGAGCAACAGGCGATAGACGCCACGAACATTACTTCCAGTGGAAACGTACTGCAGGTGCGGTTCGTCACCTCGGACGATCAGTTCGCATCGCTGTTGAATTCGCAGCTATTTCAGTCTGTAGTCCACTAGCCTATATGGGGCGACAATCGAGCAACTACTACTGCTGTCTTTTTTTCCGCAACAACCACCGGGCAAGCCTTTGCCGGCGAGGGAAGCTGGCTGCGTCAAATTTCCACAGCGTTGGCACGATGAGCTGGCTTGGCAGGCAGGTTGGCGGACAATCTTGGAAATCAAGACTTAGTGTGGCCGGATGTTTTCGGCAGTCGTCGGATCGATCGTTGTTTTGATTTCCGCTATGCTATTGGCCGGAAATCCTCCACGGCTGGCGTGGTCTTGTGCCATTTCCTTGTTGGGCGCGATGTATACGTAGCAAATTTTGTTCTCAGTAACATAGCTCTGCGCTGCAACCACTGGATTTGGGGTCCCAAATCTTGAAGAACGGAGCACGATTTCTCCGCGACACCCTCGATCTGTTGCGGCGACATTGTGCCAGCTCCGGGAATTTCCAGCTCGATCATAAACTTTGGCATGGAACCTCCTGTAGGGGAGTTCAGGCCGGAAATGTGCATAGGCGACTCCAAAAATGGCCTCGGCAGGCTTGGGGGCAAGCTTGAGGTGGGAGTGGTGCGCCCCGAGAGATTCGAACTCCCGGCCTTCTGGTTCGTAGCCAGACGCTCTATCCAACTGAGCTAGGGGCGCACATGAAGCGGATGTGGTGCTTCGGTGAGAAGCAGCAGTTTCTAACTTATCAGGAGCCGTGTTTCAGCGCAAATTTCTGCGTGGAACGCAGCCGGTGAGTTTTGGAATGCTTATTGATGGGGTGTAATGGGGGCAAATGCTTGTAATGCATTGTTCCGCTCATAGGACAGAATCGATGATGAATTTCGTCACTGGAAACAAATCCACGATGCCGAATGCAGATAATTCTGTTGCAACGAGACGTAAGTGGCGCGACATAGTGGAACTTGGCGTGGGATATGGATTGATTCTTCTGGTGATATGGACGCCTCGCCCGCTGCAGACGGTTTTCTACTACGTTGCCATTGCCGTACTGGCGGCGATCTTCTGGAGGTCATTCGAGAACTGTGCGGCCATGGGGCTGCGAACGGCGAACTTCCTTCGTTCGCTGTGGGTGGTGGGCGTGGCCTTGACGCTGGCCGCCGCCGCGGTACTTGTTGCGATTCGACTCCACAGCTTGCACGTGCCGGATGGCCCTGCTTTGTTTCTTAAGAGATATTGGGGGTATATCATCTGGTCGTTTGTGCAACAGATACTGCTGCTCGATTTTTTTCTGTTGCGCTTGCTGCGGTTGATGCCGCGAAGAACATTCGCAGTCGCGGCGACGGCAGGTATCTTTGCGCTGGCGCATCTGCCGAACCCTATTCTGACGCCGCTGACGCTGCTTTGGGGTCTGGCCGCGTGCCTCATCTTTCTGCGACATCGCAACCTCTACCCATTGGCAATAGCTCATGCGATTTTGGGCATCTGCATTGCCATGACTGTTCCCGGGTCAGTCAGTCACAATATGCGGGTCGGTCTGGGATATCTGCAGTATCGGCCGCCTCATCATCGTCAACGCAGCCAGAGCGACCATATCGTATCCACACAGGCGTGGGTGACTGCGGAGGCCCCAACCCGGCGCTGCTGACGCCATGCGCGGCCGTAAAAGATTCCGGCCAATGCGGCCAGCAACACGTATCGCCAGTTGAAATGAACGGCGCGCTTGTTAAAGTGCGCCAAGCCGAACAGGGCTGCGGTCAAAAACAGCGATGGATAGCGACCGATGCGCCGCT
>JAJZDO010000275.1 GCA_021805955.1 Acidobacteriota bacterium | reverse complement strand
ACTTGGGAATAAGCTGGATTGGCTGTTGACGAGTCCGTCACGAACTGCAGTCGCTGATAAAGGATTTTCACGGATCGGCAATAAGCTCCATTGTGGCGCATGCGAATTAGCAAGAATTGTCGCTGCTCGAGACGGCAGACGAGCCTGCCGGAGGCAATGTGCAGCTTGGTTGGCTAGTGCTTGGCGGGTTGCGCCGGGGCGCGGGAGGACGGCAATGGGTATCATTCGGGCAATTTGCCGCCAGCGATGCCATAGGGGCAACTCGACAAAATTGTCGGCACCCGTCAACCAGACAAACTTTGTACAAGGAAAGCGCCGCTGCAGCTGCCTTAACGTGTCAACGCTGTATCGTGTTCCCAGGCGGCTTTCGACTGCAGTAGCAACCAGGCGCCGGCCATCCGAAATTGCCTGTGCCGACGCGAGGCGATCCGCTATCGGTGCCATTCCCTCACGTCGCTTGAGGGGGTTGCCTGGCGAAACAAGCAGCCAGACCTGATCTAAAGACAAACGATTGGATGCAGCGCGTGCGATGTGTGCATGTCCGGGGTGGGCGGGATTAAAGCTACCTCCCAGCAGACCGATCCGAACGCGGCGCCGGTCTCCAAAGCGGGGGATGTCATCGCAGATTATGGCCGCACCTGGCCATGTCCGAGGACCTGATATCGGAACGTGACCAACTGCTCGAGGCCGATCGGGCCACGCGCATGGATTCGACCAGTCGCGATGCCGATTTCTGCGCCAAAGCCAAACTCTCCGCCATCGCAAAATTGGGTAGAGGCGTTCCACAAGCTCACAGCAGAATCGACCTCAGCAAGGAAGCGCTGTGCTACGACTACATCGTTGGTCACGATCGCTTCGGTATGTGACGAACCATGACGAGCAATGTGATCAAGTGCTTCAGTCGGGCCTTCAACAATCTTGATAGACAGAATGGCATCTAACCATTCTGTGTGAAAGTCTGTATCGCTTGCATCGGGAAGGTTTGGCAGGATTTCGCGGGTGCGCGTGCAGGCGCGGAAACTGCAGCCAAGTGCGGAAAGATCAGCCACGATCAGTGGCAGCAAAGTGGCTGCGATGGTTGAATCAATTAGAAGCGTTTCGGTAGCGCCGCAGATACCAGGGCGTCGCATTTTTGCGTTAGCAACGATGGAACGCGCCATTTGTGGATCAGCCATGCGGTGAACGTAAGTGTGATTCAATCCCTCGGCGTGAGCCAAAACCGGGACCCGTGCTTCGCGCTGGACACGCTCGACAAGGCTTTTGCCACCGCGCGGAATGATCAGGTCTATCAACCCGGAGGCGCCGAGCATGGAGGCAACAAAGCGGCGATCGGCAGTCGAGGCCATTTGCACGCCAGCGTCAGGTAACCCAGCGGCACGCAACCCTTCAGTCATTGCTGCATGGATTGCCAAGGATGTGCGCAGGCTTTCAGAGCCGCCGCGCAGGATCACCGCGTTCCCCGATTTTATGCACAGAGCTGCGGCGTCAGCGCCGACGTTGGGCCGACTTTCGAATATGATGCCGATGACGCCGATCGCTTGCGGGACGCGCCGGATTATGAGCCCATTAGGGCGCGTCCACTCTGAAATCACGCGGTCGAGCGGATCGGGTAATTCGGCGACGCTCTCGACGCCCTTGGCAAGGGCGGCAATGCGGGCTGAAGTCAGCTGCAGCCGATCCCGGAAGGATTCCGTGAGGCGTGTTCCAGAGTTGTCAATGGCAGCGAGGTCCGCATCGTTAGCTGTGATAATGGTGGATTCGGCGCTGCGAATTGCTGCCGCTGCCTTACGCAGAGCATCGTCGCGGGATGCCCGTGTACTGCGCGCGAGAATTCTGCTTGCGGCGCGCGCTCGTTTCGCGCTTTCGGCAACAGACAGTCGGTACGCGTCATCATCGCTTGCAGTATAATCGATATCCATCGCCATCATGTACCATTGGGGGCAATAAATCTATTTATTACCGTGGCAACGAAGCTTTAGCCATCAAAAATCAGACGCTCTTCAAGAAAATCAGCAGCTTATCAATCCCTTCCTGTTTGCTGATTCCTTCAAGTGCGCCGTATTCCGCAGCGAGGCGCTCCAATGCCGATTCAAAAATTTGCCGTTCCGAGAAGCTCTGGTCTGGTTGTCCTGCGTTCCGATGCAGGTCCCGTACGACTTCCGCGATTGCCACAGGATCTCCGGAGTTGATCTTGGCTTCGTATTCCTGTGCGCGGCGTGACCACATTGTGCGCTTGATCCGCGCTCTGCCTTTGAGCGTGGCCAGCACCTCGTCGAACTGCTTACGATTTGACAGCTTCCGAAGCCCGGCTGAGCGAGCCTTGTTGACCGGGACCCGCAAGGTCATCCGATTTTCATCGAAAGTAATATGGATCAATTCCAGCTTGTGACCAGCGATTTCTTCAGTCACGATACGATCAACCGTACCGACACCGTGTGTCGGATATACAACGAAATCCCCATCCTTAAAATTTTCTGCTTTGGCAACGGCCCGTTGAGGCAACACTGGCCGTGGTCCAGGCTGGGGGATCTCGTTTCGTTCGATGGCTGCCGCGGTGATTGGTTCAGGGGCTGGGATTGGTGCAGGTCTTGGAGTGGCATGCGACGGGGAGTTCGCCATATTCTCGGGCGAGTCGGATTTCGCCTTCGGTGTGGTTTTAGTTCGCGCGGTCAAGACAGTCATTGGTTTGCGGGAGCCTTTTGTTTCAGTTCTATTCTGGAGTGGAGAGGGTGGGGACGATGCATGTACTGGAGATGGCGGTAGTGCCACGCTCCGTGCCGGCTTGGTCGCTTTAGGTGAGTCGGACTGCTTTTGGGATGCGTGCAGACCTTTCGCAGGCACTGGCGTTCGAGTTTTGGATGCCGGCGCCGGTCTGGCTGGCGCGCGCACCGGTTGCGCGGGCTTTTCCTGAGTCCGCTTGGCGGGATGGCGAACAGACGTAGATCCGATTGACAAACGCTCAGTAGTTCTTTTCGCAGCTTTGCCTCGTGGTGGCGATCCGACTTTTACCATATTGGACCCCATGAACGCGACCGTTGCGACCGAATTCGATCGCATTCAAATCAAAGTCAGTTCCTTATCATAAAATTGCCAAATCACGAAACGGGTTGGCTGCAGCCTGCATCTTCAGGGTTAGCCCGGCTTGTCGGAAAGTAGCCGGATCTTGTCAGGCTTATCCTTCCACTCGTCAGCATCTGCCGGTGGTTCGCCCTTACGGGTAATATTGGGCCAGATCGCAGCAAACTCACGGTTCTTTTCCAGCCAAGCAATCGCCTTCTCGTCCGAATCGGGCACAATCGCTTCAGCCGGGCATTCCGGCTCACAGACCCCACAATCGATGCATTCGTCGGGGTG
>JAJZDO010000479.1 GCA_021805955.1 Acidobacteriota bacterium | reverse complement strand
ACAGGATGCTCCGTGACTGCGGGCGCGGTGGAAGCCTCCACCCTGGGAAACTTCGCCCTGCAACTGACCGCCGGGGTCAGTGCTGCCGATCGCGCTGTCGCGCTTCGTCAGGCAGTGCAGCTCTGCAGACAGGCGCAATGGGAGGCATCGTAACCCAGCATTCGCCCGCTTTTGTCCTTACTGACTTTCGCGCAGTGTCTCTGGCGTGACCACACGGTGACGCACGTAGTTATACGGCGGCACGGCGTTCCCGCGAACGATTGTGATGCCGAGCTGAATCAGGCGCGGCCCATAGGTCTCCGCTTCGTGAGAGACCGAACCGATAATTGCGCTCTTCCCGCTTCGCATCTCATCCAAAAGCTCTGGAATGCAATCCTGCCCAACGATGGCCACGTCCGATTCACGGCCTGCAGCGCGCACAGCATCAAGCACCCCCAAAGCGCTGGAGTCCGTTGCGGTGGCAACAAGAATTCGCTCGCCTTTCTGTCGTTTTGCCAGAAAATCAGCCGCGACCACATGGCTCGGCTTGCGCATACCTCGCCCTTCCAGAGTCAGCATGCGATCCAAAGCAAGACTGGGTAGCTTCGCACGGATCCCCTGAAACGCTCCATTGATGCGGCTTTGCACAAAGCTGCCCGCTTCTGCAAAGCCGATCCCGAGAACCCAGTCTGCACGATTCTTCCATTTACGCTGGGCAAACTGTCCCAGCACAAGCCCGGCCTCAAAGCCCACTTCAAAGTTGTCTACACCGAAGTAAGTTGCGTTAGGGTGCGGAACATCGATCGCAATGAGCGGGATCCCGGCGTTTTTGAAGATGTAGGCGACATGCGGCGCGACATGCTCCTCGGCCTGAAATTCCAGCACGAGATCGACGCTTTCAGCTACGAATCGCTCCGCATTGCGAATAGCCGTCTCGGCGTCAAAGTGATTGTCGAGCGTAATCAACTCTACCCCCGAGCTGGCCGCTGCTGTTTCCACCGAGCTTGCCACCTGCTGAGAAAAAGGCAGGTCTGCGCTCTGCACGGCCAGCCCGAAGCGCAGCCGTCGAGGACGACTCACCAGCCTGTACTCGCCGGATTCCGTGTGCGCAACGTAGCCACGATGCACCAGCGTCTTCAGGATGCGATAGACACTGGTCTTCGAGATGTGGGAGCGCTGAAAAACATCTTCCAGCGTCATAGGAGCGTTGTGCGCTTCCAGCATCTCCAGAACATCGAGTGCCTTGGAGAGAATCGGAATCAGATACAGTCGTTTGATCTTGGTAGTAGCCAATGTACTTGCTCCGTTGCCTCCACACAGGAAGCAGTTCCTTCTTGCATCTTCGCAGACTGGCAGCAAGGATGGGGGAGCAAATAGCAGAGAATTCGGAGAGATTTTCCTGCTTGCCTCAGCAGGGAATTGACAGCGCAGCTTCCTCTGCCCTACGATTCGATAGGTTTCATTAAGGATATTCTTTCTTCTTGGAGAACGCTCCTTGTCACCCAATCCTATTTTGGGAGTCTTCCTCCACTGGCTTGGCGGACTAGCATCTGCCAGCTTCTATGTGCCTTTTCGCAAGGTCAGGGCCTGGTCATGGGAGACCTATTGGCTTGTGGGAGGAGTGGTGAGCTGGATTGTTGCGCCGTGGCTCATTGCCTCCGCGCTCACGCCGCATCTTGGCAGCGTGCTGGCGGGTACGCAGCCCATTACGTTGCTCTGGGTCTTTGGCTTCGGAATTTTGTGGGGATTTGGCGGGCTGACCTTCGGGCTTACGATGCGTTACCTCGGTCTCGGGCTGGGAATGGCCGTTGCGCTCGGATATACGGCGGTCTTCGGCACTCTGGTGCCGCCGCTTGTGCGCGGACAGTTTGGAACCTTGCTCACGCAGCGCTCCGGACAGGTGATTCTGGCGGGGGTCGCCGTCTGCGCGCTCGGCATTGTGATTGCCGGAGCCGCCGGTGTTTCCAAGGAACGCGATTTGACCGTCGAAGAGCAGAAGGCCGCAATTCCGGAGTTCCATCTGCGGCTCGGACTGGCCGTAGCCACATTCAGCGGAATTATGAGTGCCTGTTTTGCCTTTGGGTTGGCGGCAGGCGATCCCATGAAGACGCTTGCCGTCCAGCGCGGTTCAGCGCCGATGTGGCAGGGCCTGCCCGTGCTCATCGTGCTGCTGGCCGGGGGGTTCGTAACAAACGCGGCATGGTGCCTGGTCATGCACACTCGCCACCGCAGTTTTGCGGAGTATCTGCGGATTCCTCCCGCTGCGGGCAACAACAGGATTCTTCCATGGAATTACATCTTTTCTGCGCTCGCAGGCTTCACATGGTATTTGCAGTTTTTTTTCTACACGATGGGCGAGTCGCAGATGGGTAAACGCTATGGATTTTCCAGCTGGACGCTTCACATGGCAAGCATCATCGTATTCAGCACCTTGTGGGGAATTGCGCTGCATGAATGGCGGGGCGCTGGAGTTCGCACTAAGATGCTGGTCGGCTTGACTCTCCTGATTCTGGTTGGCTCCACGTTGATCGTGGGATATGGAAATCTGCTGGCGGTAAATGCGCAGCCGTAACTGACGAGGCATATACATGAGGGAAATCACACGAAACTCCGAACGCACGTTTGCCGTTCTCGATGCCTTTCAAATCGAGATTCCATCCTGGGGATTTGCCAACACTGGAACGCGCTTTGGAAAGTTTGTCCAGCCTGGCGCGGCAACTTCCATCGCTGAGAAATTTGCCGATGCCGCAGAGGTTCATCGACTTACCGGCTCTACGCCGACCATGGCCCTGCACGTCTTGTGGGATCTTCCAGGAGGCATCGATGACGCAGCGCAGATTGAAGAACTGAGCCGCGCAACAGGCATCCTCCCCGGATCAATCAACCCGAATCTCTTTCAGGATCAGCAATACAAGTTTGGTTCCCTCTGTCACCCATCGGAAGAGGTCCGCAGTGTGGCGACTGCCCACATGAGCGACTCAGTGCGCATCGCGCAGCGACTGCGTTCTCGCGATATCTCCCTGTGGCTGCCGGATGGATCGAATTACCCCGGAACACAGTCCATCCGGCGCAGAATCGGCTGGCTGCAGGAGGCGCTCTTTGAGGCCCACAGGCTCATGACGCCAGAGCAGCGGCTGCTCATCGAATACAAACCTTACGAGCCGGCCTTCTATCACACCGACATCGCCGACTGGGGAATGGCACTGCTGCTGGCGCGCAGCGCCGGACCTCAGGCTCGCGTGCTGGTGGACACTGGGCATCACTACGCCGCCCAGAATATCGAGCAGATCGTGGCCTGGCTGCTGCATACCGGCATGCTAGGCGGCTTTCACTTCAACGATCGACGCTACGCCGACGACGATCTCACGCTCGTAGC
>JAJZDO010000328.1 GCA_021805955.1 Acidobacteriota bacterium | reverse complement strand
GCCTTCTCGCCACCAGCCGGCCATATGAAGGAATTCTTCTGTGCCTGCCTGTAGCTTTCATTCTAGGGCGCTGGATGTTTTTGGGAAGCAATCGACCAAATACGGCAGTGCTACTTCGCCGCACCGCTGCGCCATTGGCGTTGATCGTGGCCGCCGGTGCATGGATGGGCTACTACGACTACCGGGCCTTCGGGAATCCACTTACCCCGCCCTACGCGATCGATCGCGCCACCTACGCAATGGCTCCGTATTTTATCTGGCAATCGGCTCGGCCGGAGCCTGAGTACCGGCACGCATTGATGCGTGACTTTTATTACCACAATGAGCTTGTCGCCTTTAACAAGAACCACACCCGTTCCGGCCTTTTACCGCAGTCGCTCATCAAAGGAGTAAGAGGCCTGGTGTTTTTCGCAGGCATCGCACTGCTACCTCCTCTAATCATGTTGAGGCGCGTGCTTCTTGATCACAGGATACGTTTCCTGGTTCTATGCATACCTGTGCTAATGGCCGGAATGCTGATCGAAATATTTCTAATCCCCCACTATCTTGCACCCTTTACGGTCGTATTTTATGCGATTGGACTGCAGGCGATGCGCCACTTGCGCGTCTGGACTCCTGAAGGCCGGCCGGTGGGAATCGGACTGGTGCGGTCGCTCGTCACCGTATGTATCGTGATGGCTGGGCTTCGGCTGTACGCCGCGCCTCTTCATCTGACAATTCACGAATGGCCGGCTTCCGAATGGACCGATCAATGGTATGGTCCAGGAGAATTTGGCGCTCAGCGCGCGAAAATCGAGGACGAATTGGAACGGCTGCCCGGAAATCAGATGGCGATTGTCCGATATTCTGCGGACCACAACCCTATAGATGAATGGGTCTACAACGCTGCAGACATCGACGGCTCCAAGGTCATCTGGGCGTGGGACATGGGCGCAGCAAAGAACCGCGAACTGATTCAATTCTATAAGAACCGCAAAGTCTGGCTTGTACAGCCGGACACGCAACCAGTCGCAGTAACTCCGTACTTTCTGGCCGAGCAAGAGGCAGCACCCATTGAGGAGCACCAAAGAATGCTGTCCAGCGTGGCACAAGAACATACCCAGGAGGTCATCCGATGATCAACGGAAAACAGATCGCCGTGGTGATGCCCGCGTACAACGCGGAGAAGACTCTGGAAAAGACAGTCCGGGAGCTTCCCGCTGAGGTTGACATCAAAATTCTTGTCGACGACTCCAGCAACGACAATACCGCTTTGCTTTCCAAAAAACTTGGCCTGCAGACATTCATCCACGACGCGAATTATGGATATGGACGAAACCAGCAGACCTGTTATCGTGAGGCGTTGGCGGCTGGCGCCGACATCGTAGTCATGGTCCATCCCGATTATCAATACTCGCCATTGTTGGTTGCGGCAATGGCGAGCATGATCGGCAGCGGCGTGTATGACATGGTTCTGGCATCACGCATTCTTGGTGGGGGTGCTCTGAAGGGAGGAATGCCAGTATATAAATACATCGCCAACCGCCTGCTCACAGCATTTCAAAACGTATTTCTAGGGGTGAAACTGTCGGAGTATCACACTGGATTTCGCGCTTTCTCAAGAGAATTGCTGCAGACTCTTCCGCTATTGGAAAATTCGGATGATTTTGTGTTCGATAACCAGATGATTGCGCAATCGGTGATGTTCAATTTCCGGATCGGCGAGATTTCCTGCCCAACCAGGTACTTTGAGGAGGCTTCCTCCATCAACTTCAAGCGCAGTGTCCAATACGGAATCGGCGTGTTGAAGACGACCGCGAGTTTCGTTGCGCACAAGTCAGGATTGATGCGTTTGCCATTATTTCAGACGGCAGGAAGAAAAGTGAGCATGAAATATTACTCTAAGGTCGAACAGCAATCCTAAAATAGCGGCTTGTAAAGAGCTGCCGGCATTTTCCTTTTCAGGACTTTCCTCACTTGACTTCAGGCCCGGTTGTTCCTACAGTCGCAGTATGGAAGTGAACCGGTCGTTCAATGATGTGTCAGGCAATCATTCGACGGGTCGTGCGACGGACGCTCCCATGGGTCCCCGCAAAGAGCTGGTCCTGACCGCCATCGTCGAAAATTACATTGCCACCGGCGATCCCGTGGCGTCGCAAGCTGTAGCGCGCCAGCAAAATCGCGAAGGCATGAGCGCGGCCACTGTACGCAATGTGATGGCGGACTTGTCGGAGGCCGGTTATCTGGAACAGCCTCATACCTCCGCCGGAAGGGTCCCTACCGCGCAGGCGTTTCGTTATTATGTGGAGCAGCTTCTTCGCCGCAAGTCCTCGCCGCGCCAAGCGCTGCCGCAGCCCACGCAGGAGCAAATTGAAGATAGCTTCACTGGCGTGGCCAACGCCATCGATTTTTTTGCGCGCACCTCGCACATTCTTGCCCTGCTCTCCGGCGGCGTCGGCGTGGGCCTCGGCGTACCCATCGCCTCCGCCGATTGGGAACTGCTGGAGCACGTCCATTTTGCCCGCCTCGGCCATTCTCGCGTGCTAACGGTCCTGGTCACCACAGCAGGCGTTGTGCGCGACCGGCTGCTCACGCTCGAACACGACCTAACTCCTTCCGAACTCGAAACCGCCGCCAACTATCTGAATCAGAATTTTCACGGTTGGGGACTGGAAAGCATTCGCAAGGAACTGACGCGGCGCATGGATCGTGAACGCCATGAGTATGACCAGGTTCTCTGCTCCCTGGAACTGTGGGCGAAAGGCGCCATGAACCTGGCCGGCGACCGCAACGCCCATGAAAAATCGATCTTTGTCGACGGCGTCGCCAACTTGATGGTGAACGAGGCCGACCAGAGAAACCTGCGCGACATATTTCTGGCACTCGAAGAAAAGCAGCGCATCATCGATCTGCTCAACGCCTATGTCGACAGCAAGCAGCCTTCGGTGCGGGTCGTGGTCGGGCTGGGAGAAACCATTCCAGAGATGCGCAACCTGGTGCTGATCGCCGCTCCGGCCCGCCGTGGAGCGGAACATCTGGGGACGGTCGCTGTCATCGGTCCCACCCGCATGCAGTATGCCAGCGCCATCGACACCGTTACCTACGTGGCCGACCTTTTTGGACGCTGGGCAACGCAGCCGTAACCGCTTGCTGCATAAGCGCCTTCTCCGTGGCCTATCCTGCGGGGGCGGCGTTCCATTGTCGTTCCGCTGCGACTGGTTACAATAGAAACAGCCAGGTTTTTAGATTGGCGACGCGCAAATATGACGCGTCCAGCGCATCTGACGCATCTGTACCCAATAGAGAGACCTGTAGGGATCCAAAAACACGATTTGCCCACGCAACACTTCATCATTGGCAAGAAGAAAAACTATGCA
>JAJZDO010000875.1 GCA_021805955.1 Acidobacteriota bacterium | reverse complement strand
TGTTTGGTGTCGCCATGAGAACAGGTCCGCAAGGTAAACCAGAAAGGGATTGCGATGCGCCCACCGCAACAACAGCATCATCAGCACCCTTGCCTGGCAGGGCATCACCTCCAGACCGTTCTCGTACCGCTGCAAATGGAGATAGGAAGGCACTCGGCTGTGGTAGGCCCAGACCAACTGGATGGTGGCCAAAATATACAGGATGGTGGCCAAAACACGGGTTTTTCCGTTGGCCGAAGCGGTCCAACCCTCTTCTGCGGACTTCATTGACTTCCTTGGGGGAAAGGTTTGATTCGCTCGAAGAAGATGGCGGTCTTGTCCTGATAATCCACCTTCCAGCCGGGCGTGTGTTGTAGCAGGTAGGTCAGCGGGCGATGGTTTTCAAACAAGACATACTGAATGGAATATTTGTCGAGGACCTGGAGACTGTCTTCAATGCGAATGGCATGGAGATAATCCGCCAGCACACCATTGCGCTCAAACACATCGACGCGTGAATCGATGAAGACCGGGACCTGCCGCACATTCCAGATCAGGTACCCGCCCCACAGGTAGTCATTGAAGACGTTGCCGCGCGGATAAAAGTTTTGCAGATACGCCAGTGTCGCGTCGTCTGGGTAGATGTTGGCACTGTGCTCGTTCAACTTTCGATTGGAGGGGAATAGAAGGACCACCGCAACCATGGCGCCAACCATAATGGCGGCGTTGAGCCAGGGCTTGTCGCGGTCGGCATGGTAGGGCATCCACTGCGACAAATCCTTTGCCAGAAGAGGCACAATCAAGATGGCCGCAAGGAACAAAAAACGCGAATAGGTCAGGGCCGCATACGTTCCGATCAGCAGGAACAGGACCTCATGCAGCCTCCACCGTCTTTGCCGAACCAACTGCAGCACGATGGCCGCCGCCATCGTCGCCAGCACAATTTTTCCGCGCGGGGAATGGAAGTCGAGACTGCGCCATTCATCGACACTGGCGATATTCAATTTCTGATGGAACGCCATGTCGAAGGGATAGAGCACCAGCCGCCAGCCATAGGGATTGACAAAGACCGCCAGCGTGGAGAGCAGAGAGACCCAAGCAAGTTTGCGGGCCTGCGGGCGGCTCCAGCGGATCGCTTCGATCGATCCCCATGCGCCTTCTACACAGCCGGACATGACGAAGAGGCCGAGAACGACAAGACCAATCATCCACGAACCGTGGGCATTGACCCATAGCGCAAAGATAGGCGGGAGCGCCCAGAGGAAATCTTTGCCACGACGAAAACTCGCCAATAACGCCAGTTCCGCTATAAGGAAAATCCAGCCGAACAGAAGCGTTCGCGGACCAAAAGAGACGCCGGCCAGAAACAGGGCGGCGAACGAGATGACGAAGGCAGCCTTGATGCTTTCGGATTCCAGGTAGACCAGTCCCAGAATGCCGAGCAGGTTGATTTCTATGGCGACAACCGTGACGAGGAAAATTCCCCGCGGGCCAAACGCCCGCCAGGCCAGGTAGAAGGGAATCTCCGAGAGCCACTCATGATCCATCCACGGCTTGCCGCGGGTGGTGAAGGAGTAGAGATCCTGGCGCAGGAAGGCATGCGTGTGGAGTTGGATCTCGGCGTTGCGCAGATGCCATCCGATGTCCGGGTCGGCGATTTTTTTGGGGACCGCGAGAAATACGACGAATGCAAAAAGAACAGTCAGCAGCACAGGAAAGCCGCACAGCTTCCGGAGCCATTGCGGGCGTCGAGGAAGCATTTCTTTTTCTTCGGCCGCGATTACACAAGTAACCATAAACGTCGAGAATTCCTGACTCTGGATGCGATCCGCGTAGCAAGATATTACCCAACGTACCGACATATCCTGCCACATCCCGCCTCGCCCACGAGGTACTAAGGTACTGTGAGCAGGCTGGGTGGGCGTCTGTTGCGCGGCTGAGATTGAGGAAGCGCATGTCACACGCGCGTGGCGGCTGTGTCATGCAAGGTTCGGATGAACGCGGAGGGATTCGAGAAATGCGAAGCATTGGGAATAAGCGAGCATTTCGGCGGGATGAGGGACAGAGCCTGATAGAGACCGCGATTTTTCTACCCATCCTGATTTTGCTGGTGGCGTACGCGGTGGACTTTGGATATTTTTTTATTGTCGCGGCGAATCTCACCTCGGCTTCGCGCAACGCGGCCGAATATTCAGTTCAGGGGTTCGCATCTCCAGCGCAAAGCGCGTTGCCGGCCGCTGGGCCGATCACGACATACACCTCCGTGGCCGCGCTCGCGGTGGGCGATCTTTCCAGCCTGGCGGCAAGTTCGACGACCACCAGCGTGCAGGTATGTTCCAAGAGCGTCGGCATCAGCAACAACGTGACAGAGTGCGCCAGCTATGGACCCGCGGGTACAGTCTTCACCCCCGCTGCGGACCCGGAGGCACCCACTTTCTATCTCAATCGTGTCGATGTCACCTATACGGTGCAACCGCCCATTCCGCTCAGCTTTTTTTCGTATTCACTGCTGCCAACCATGAAGTTTCATCGGCAAGTTTCGATGAGAGCGATGGATTAAATGACCCAGCCGGATCCCAATCTGCCCAGAGCGTCTGGAGAGTGCTGGCGGCGGACGCGACAAATGGCGCGGTTCGCAGCGCGGACGGCCTTCTGCCTCTCTCCGCGTCAATTCGGTCGCCGGATAACACCCGGACGCTTCAGATCCGAGGAAGGCTCGCTGGTGGTGGAGACGGCCCTGTCTCTGCTGTTGGTGGTCCCGATGGTGTTCTGGCTGTTTGAGTTGTGCATGTTGACCTACACCTACAGCGTGCTGGGGGATGCGGCCCGTCAGGGCGTGCGCTATGCCATTGTGCATGGGACGGACAGCGGAAACTGCAGCGGGCCCAGCAGCGGGTGCGGAGATGCATCGGGCGCCAATGTCGTCGCCATTGTAAAAAGCGCGGCCGCATATTCGTTTCACGACCTGGCGAACATGACCGTGCAAGTGACGTACCCGGACCTGGCTTCGACCCCTCCCTCCCGCGTGGATGTGACCATCAATTACACTTATGTGCCCTATATCAAGTTGCCCGGCATTGCCCACTCAGTACAACTCAGCGCGCAGGGACGGATTATTTACTAGCGGGCGACATGCCCGGAGGCAGATGTTCATGCGCAACGATACGAGAGACCGGATCGTCTCAAGCGGAATGTTCGCGGTGCCAGGTTCGAAGGACTGCGGAGAATCCGGCCAGATCATGGTGTCATTGCTGCTGATGCTGTCGGTCTTTTTGCTGGCGGTGGTGGGATTCGCGGTGGATTTGACGAACCTCTGGTTCCATCGCCAGGCGGCGCAAACCGCGGCAGACGCGGCCTGCCAGGCGGGCGCGATGGACATG
>JAJZDO010000762.1 GCA_021805955.1 Acidobacteriota bacterium | reverse complement strand
CGATTTGCCGCTTCCGCCACCTGCTGGAGAAGCACGATCTGGGCGGCAAGATGCTGGACACGGTGAACTATCATCTGGGCGAGCGCGGCATCAAGATCGCGACCGGCACCATTGTGGATGCGACCATCCTGCATGCGCCTTCTTCGACGAAGAACAAAGCGGGGCAGCGCGACCCGGAGATGCACCAGACCAAGAAAGGAAATCAATGGTACTTCGGAATCAAGGCGCATGTGGGCGTGGATTCGAAGTCGAAGCTGGTGCATTCGGTGGCCACCTCGGCGGCCAGCGTGGCCGACAAGCATATGCTGCCCGACCTGCTGCATGGCGAGGAGAAGAAAGTCTGGGGCGACGGCGCCTACCAGGGGCAGGGGCAAGCTATCCGCGAGGCCGCTCCCATGGCGCAGGACATGACTCATCGCCGGACCAAGTTCAAGAATTATGTGGACGAGTTGCAAAAGGCAAAGAACACGACTAAGTCGAGAGTAAAAGCCAGAGTAGAACACGTCTTCCGGGTGCTGAAGCGCCAATTCGGATTCGACCGGGTGAGATACTGCGGCCTCGCCAAAAACCACAATCGGCTGTGCGCCTGCTTCGCCCTGGTCAATCTCTATAACCACCGCAAACGACTACTTGTGCAGAGGGGGTAGTGTGTCCGGAGGCAGGAAATGGCCTCGTCAACTTCAAAATCCACCTACAAGCGCATCTATTTCAGTCATGTTTTCTCGCACACAACTTGCAGACAGCCGTTTTGCAAATCGACGCCGTCAAATCAAGCACCTGTGCAGAGGTTCCCTAAATCGGCAAACCCATAGGCAGTTTCGAGTGGTCCATGCGGCCAGAAAAATTCTTGACCGCTTGCAAGCAAGGAACAGCCTTCATAACCGAATGGAGAGGTAATTCCACGCTGCGCCGAAACTGCGAGCGTGCTTTCGCCGGCATTGAAAAATGGCGGGCCGAATGTCGCATGCTGCACCCAATGGTAAGCATGATCCGAACTGCGCTGGTTGCTTACACTCTCCTCGATATAGGCGACGCTTTCCTGATGGCCCAAACGAATTTTCCGTTCAAACTCAAGTTGCGCGACCGGCAAGCGCACATTCCATTGGCATCCGGCCCCGTTCGTATCCACGGGACAAGTCACGTTCCAAATCGCTACGGCACTCTCACCATGCAAAGCGAGACCCTGTGCGGCATCCTCCCCGGAGGGAAGGCCGAAATAGTCCAGGCACAGAGCGTGTCCTGTATAACTTGCCAAAAACTTGCTTGTTTCCGAGGAACCATAGATAGCAGATAACTGTTCGAATCGAGGGCTGGCCAGATCTGAGGTCTCCCAGGGCGCTTCCCACAACACGTTCTGCGAAGCTTTGCCAGGCTGCTCCGCAAATCGGAACTCGGCTAAATGTCCACCGCCCGTCAAGGCGATCAACTCTACCACACCATTGGAAAGCTTCGTCGCCTCCCGGCCCTTCCATCACAAATTCACACGCAGTATCGAAGCGATTCTGTGGAGAAGTCTGCATCAAAGAGACATTCCTCCATCGATCTGAAACGCAGTTCCGGTCACGAAGCTGGCGTCGTCGGAGACGAGATACAGTGCCGCCCGCGCAATCTCTTCCGCCGTTCCCAGCCGCCGCAAAGGTTGCCGGGCAATGAACTGCCTTCTCATTTCCTCCGCATTGCCTTGCGCGCCCAGCCGGACCCGCAAAGAAGGTGTATCGACCGTTCCGGGGCAGAGACAGTTCACCCGGATGTTGTCCGCCGCGTAATCCAACGCCATCGATTTCGTGAGGGAAAACAGGGCGCTCTTGGTGGCGCTATAGAGAGCGCGGTCTGCCGCCACGCGGATCGCAGTGGTGGACGAAGTATTCAAAATGATGCCGCCACCCTGTTGCAGGAAAAACGGAACGACAGCGCGGGTGAACAAAAACATGCTCTTTACATTCACGGCAAAAACGCGGTCCCATTCTTCTTCCTGCAGAGTATGCACCTTGCCGCCCGTGACCAGGCCGGCATTGTTGAAAAGGACATCGATCTTTTTCCAGCGGGCGACCGCTTCACGGATCACACGCTCCACATCCTGCGCGGAAGAAACATCCGCCGTGAATCCCTCCGCGCTGCCACCCTTACTGCGTATCTCCTCCACCAGTTCCGCATTGCGTATCCGGTCGCAATCGACGGCTGCAACATGTGCGCCTTCGGTCGCAAATAGGAGGCTGGAGGCTCGGCCAATGCCCGCCGCCGCCGCGGTGACGATGGCCACTTTCCCCGCCAGTTTGCCTTGCTGATTCATTCGGCATCTCCGTTTCCAATCCCCGAGTTCTGGAATCCCATGCCGCCGGTTGGAACGATCAGTCCGCCGTCCACAACCAGAGATGTGCCCGTAATAAAAGAGGCCCAATCGCTGGCCAGGAAAGCGATCGCATTGGCTACCTCTTCCGGACGGCCGATTCTGCCCAGCGGGTGCATGCTTCCCAGCGCTTGAAGGACCCGTTCGGGAGACGCTGCACTACGGGCGGTCCAGCGCAGCATGGGCGTGTCGATCGCGCCGGGGCACACACAATTGGCCCGGATGTTTCTGGAGGCGAAGTCCACGGCAATCGAACGCGTCATCCCCAGCAGCGCATGCTTGGCGGCAACGTATGCGGCGGAATTTACCACAGCGGTAAAACTCTGGGCGGACCCAACAATTACGATGGCCCCTCCATCACTGGCGAGCATGGCGGGAATTGCATATTTCGTTGCATAGAAGCAGCCCTTTACGTGTACATCGAAGGTCTCCTCCCAGATTTTGGAGATTGTTTCGGCCACGTCGCCATACCGCTGGATTCCGGCATTGCTAATGAGCACATGCAGCGCTTCATATTTCTGGGTGACTGCATCCATCGCATTCTTCACGTCCGCTTCCACGGCGATGTCACAGCGATAGAAGCTTGCCTCGTGTCCCGCCTTCTGAAGCGCAGCGACCGTTGTCTCCGCAGCCTCGGCGTTGCGGTCCAAAATGGCCACAGCGGCACCCAACTCGCATAACTTTTGCGCCGTTGCCGCGCCGATGCCTGTGGCGCCCCCAGTCACTACGGCGACCTTGCCCTTCATTTCTATATTCATCCGCACGCACTCCTCAAACTGACTATTGACAGCACTTTTCAACGATTGCCAAATACCCGGAATCGGTTTTCTGTCTGGCCCCGCACCTTAGTTGGAATGGCAAACAAACCTCCCGCCAACTCTTCATCGGCAGGCGCTTCCACGGCTGCCGTGGTTACATACAGGATGTTTCTGTTTGCGCCTCCAAAGGTGCAGGTCGTGATGTTTGTCGCCGGCATTTCGACAATCGTATCGATTGTCCCGTTGGGGGCGACGCG
>JAJZDO010000187.1 GCA_021805955.1 Acidobacteriota bacterium | reverse complement strand
GACGGAGGGTATGGGCCCAAGCTATACCGTGTCTCTGGCGTCGCCGGGGAACAGTTCGCAGGACCTGTGGGACCCGGATGGGCGTCGCAAACATTCTTCCTGGAGCAATCAGTTGCGCGAGGCGGCAGGATGCCCGGTCTGTCCAGGAGAACGCTTCAATCCGCGCCGCGACAGGATGACCTATCGGCAATGGATACAGGCGAAATGCCCGGACGTGTTGCCATCCGCGACGAAGTAAGGACTGTCAGACGAGTGGCCCTATGAGCGCGACGAGCCGCCGCTGAAAATTTCGCGGACTTTCCTATCGCGAAACTCGAAAATTCGCTCCACATTGCGACGCACAGAAATTACGTGCATCATCCTGCCCGCAATCCCAAAGGGAAGCGAATACTCGACGCGATCGCAGATGCGCGTGCCTCCGTCGACCGCCTGAAAGCGATGGGTATGGCGCCACAGCTTGTAGGGGCCTTTCAGTTGAAGATCTTCAAAGTGATTCGGCGGCTGCCAGGCTGTAATTTCCGTTCGCCAGCGCATCGGCATTCCATGCCAGTGCAGCCGGTAATCAATCAACGTGCCGGGAAACATCTGGATCGGTTGCGGCGTGAGGATTTGGAAGCGCAACCACTGCGGAGTGAGCCGTTCGAGATTGCCGGCATCGGCGAAGAATGCAAAGACGTCGTCGAGCGAAGCGGGAACCCATTGTTCGCGGTCCAGCGTGTAGTGTTCGGTCATCGACGGTCCAACTTTCTCAAAGGAGTTATTCCGCACCCTTCGACTTTGCTCGGGGCAGACGACCTCAGAATGACTCTATCGCCTCTTGAATACTCTAACCTTCAATCCGGTCTAGATTTCCACCAGGACATCGTCGCCGTGCAGGCGCAGCGGATAGGCCATGGCTTTTACCGAAGCGGCCTTTGTGGCCTGGCCGGTGGCAAGGTCGAATTCCCATTGATGCCAGGGGCAGACAATCTTTCCGTGCTTGATGGTGCCCTCGGCCAGCGGGCCACCGCGATGCGGGCACACGTTGTCCAGCGCCAACGGCTTCCCGTTGAGCACCGCTACACAAAGAGTGTGGCCGCGCACGCAGAATTCCTTCGCCTCGGCTTCGCGGGGAAGTTCATCGCGACCGCACAGCTTGACCCACTCACCCATCCGCGCACAACCTCGCCCAATTGGTTCGATGCAATCGGCGGACGCCCGGATTCGATCAGCTCTGGATTGCGGCCATGATTGTGCCGCCCAGAACGATCAGCACCCACCAGCCGATGACGACGATGGCGGCGCTGCCGCGCTTGACGCGGGCGACGGTCGTGCAGCCCAGGATCAACAGCAGCACCACCCAGACAGTGAAAATATCGGCCGAGGATAACAGCGTGCGCACCCACAAGGGAGAGTCGGAGGTAAGATACCAGCCGACGTTGGTTCCCACGGGATTGTTGATGTCGAAATGCTCCGCGCTGACGCCAGCGAAGATGGAAATGGCCGCCAGTAAGAACTTGATAAGGAACGGCAGCCCGGCATAAAACCATATCGCCAGGTACTGCTTGTAGTCGGCCTTGGCGCCCAGGCCAAAATTGAAGCTCATCGTCAGGATGCCGGCGGCGATCAGGGCAAAGATCAGCGCTATCGCGGGATAGGCGTAGCTGACGACTTTGGTTGAAGTCGCGATCACATGCATACTCTGTTGCCGCTGCGCATCCGTCAGGGAGCTCATTCTCTCCTGTGCTTGCGCGCTGCGGTTGATGTTGGCTTGCGCCACCTCTTCGAAGCCGATCTGGCGATCGATGGAGACAACGAACACCAGGCTCACGATGATGCCCAGGAGAAACGGCAACCACCAGCTGGCATTTCTGCGGATGTCGGTAAAGGTTTTGGTCGGCGCCACAAACGTATCGACGACCCGTTCCACCTGGCTGAGGCCGGCAGTTTCCGCCGGTTGCTGCATTGCTGTTTCCATGGCTGACATGTGCTTTTATCGCCTCCGAATCGCCGGGCCTAAATCCTTGGGCACCAGTCTAGCTGGAGTAGGCTTAAAAGCGCAGATATTTTTGGGGGAAAGTTTTTCCGGGTGCAGGCTTTTGGGTAAAGGGTATTTGGTTCGGAACAAAGGGAGAAAAGAAATGATGGTTCGTCAGCGTCGATGGGTGTGGGTTGTTCTGCTTTATGGCCTTGTTGCCACCATGCCTGCATTGGCAGCCGCAAAAACGCAACCGCATACGTTTGTAGCTGGACACGGGCAGTTTCTGCTGGATGGCAAGCCGTTCCAGATCATCTCCGGCGAAATGCACTATGCGCGGATTCCGCGGGCTTACTGGCGCGACCGGCTGCGCATGGCCAAGGCGATGGGTCTGAACTCTATCACCACGTACGTTTTCTGGAATTGGCATGAGCCTCAGCCGGGGGTCTACGATTTTTCCGGCAACAGGGATGTAGCGGAGTTCGTACGCGAAGCGCAGCAGGAAGGCCTCTACGTCATCCTGCGACCGGGTCCTTATTCGTGCGCGGAATGGGATTTTGGCGGTTTTCCGGCGTGGTTGCTGAAAGATCCGAACATGGTGGTGCGGTCGAGAGACCCGAAGTTCCTGGCAGCGGCGCGGGTGTGGTTGTTGCAACTCGGCAAGCAACTGGCGCCATTGCAGATTGGCAACGGCGGACCGATCATCGCGGTGCAGGTGGAGAACGAATACGGCTCCTATGGCGACGACCACGTCTACATGGAAGACATCCACCACATGCTTGTGGACGCGGGCTTTACCAAAGCGCAACTGTATACCGCGGACGGCCCGAAGCAGGTCCCGAGAGGTTCGCTGCCGGAGCTGCCAGCGGTGATCAATTTTGGACCGGGTGACGCGCAGCAAGGCTTTGCGAAGTTGAAACAACTGCGTCCCAACGGACCCATGATGACTGGGGAATACTGGGACGGGTGGTTCGATCACTGGGGCGCGCCACACACGGCCGATACGCCCGATCAGCAAGCCAAGGACCTGGACTGGATGTTGCGGCAGGGGTATTCGGTGAGCCTGTATATGTTTCACGGAGGGACAAGTTTTGGCTGGATGAACGGGGCGAATTCGAATGGCAAGAATTATGAACCGGACGTGACCAGCTACGATTACAACTCTCCGCTGGATGAAAGTGGCCGTCCAACGCCGAAGTATTACCGTTTTCGCGACATCATTGCAAAGCATACTGGAGTGACGCCGCCACCTGTTCCCGCGACGACGCCGACGATGACTTTGCCCGCGATTTCGCTGGCTGAGGGCGTTTCTTTGTGGAAGACGCTGCCGACGCCGACGCATTCCGAGCAGCCGCTCTCCATGGAAGCCCTGAACCAGGCCTACGGGTACATTTTGTACCGCACG
>JAJZDO010000002.1 GCA_021805955.1 Acidobacteriota bacterium | reverse complement strand
AAAAGCATTCGCCGTCGATGACCTCGGATTTATGGAGGGTCTGGTTCTGGCGGCCATTTTCTTCGAAGCCCCGCGTCCAATCAAGCCGTCTCATCTCGCGGACACCTTCGCCACAACCCGAGGAAACGTCAGCCATGCCATATCTTCGTTGGAAGCCAAGGGCCTGTTGCAGCGGAAGATCGATCCCTCCGACGCCCGGGGATATCTGCTGGCGTTGAAGCCGTCCGGCAAGAAATGCGCGCTGCGTGTGATTGCAGCCTTTGACAGGATGCAGCGGGGATTCGAGCGAGAAGTTGGCGCGGCTGCACTGGCGAACGCGCTCAAAGTGATTCGCGCGCTGGAAGCGTGCAAACACGGATAGTCCCTGGCGGCGCCAGGCGCGATCGCATTCTGCCTTGGAAGACGACGCCCCAACGAGTCCATGAAACGCGTTCATGACAGGTTCGCGCCATCGTAAAATGGAGCGTTCGGCAGAGCACGATGCCTGACAGTCGCGGTTACGGCGGTGCGTTGACGTTGGCCCAAGGGGTCGCGCGTTTTGTTCCCCGTGGAATACACTGCATGACAATACGCTGGTTCAGATTCGTTGACGGAAAGGCACTGTTGCATGGCCGCTTTGGCAGGACCTTTTTGGCGCGACAAACGCGTCTTCATCACCGGGCACACAGGATTCAAAGGGGTATGGTTGTCGCTTTGGCTGCAGTCTCTGCAGGCAGAAGTGTTTGGCTACTCCACTGCCTCGCCGACTTCATCTTTGGAAGGCAAGTTGGCGGTTCCGATGCAACACTTTCGCGGAGATATTTGCGATTTTTCCAAATTACATCTTGCGCTCGATTCAACCAAGCCTGACATTGTCATCCACATGGCGGCGCAGCCATTCGTCCGAAGAGCGTTTCAGGACCCTATCGGAACCTACAGAACCAATGCGATTGGAACCGCGACTCTGCTGGAGACGGTTCGCCAGTGCGATTCCGTGCGCGCTGTCGTAGTGGTCACGACGGACAAATGCTACGAAAACCAGGATTGGGATTGGGCGTATCGCGAAATTGACCGGCTGGGGGGCGGCGATCCCTACAGCAGCAGTAAGGCCTGCATGGAACTGGTCGTCCGTTCGTTTCGAGATTCGTTCTTCAGCACGGACCGAGTGGACGGGCATCGAGTTGGCGTAGCTTCCGCGCGGGCGGGAAACATGCTCGGAGGCGGCGACTGGGGAAAGGACCGGCTGGTTCCGGACATGATCCGCAGCTTCGCTGCGGGCAAGCCTGTGGTTCTTCGCAATCCAAAAGCGAAGCGACCCTGGCAGTTTGTTCTGGAAACATTGCGGGGCTATCTATTGTTGGCGCAGGCGCTATATGAAGATCCTGGCCGATATGTTGGTGCGTGGAACTTCGGGCCCGGCGCTGCCGACGTTCGCTCGGTCGAGTGGATC
The DNA here is from genome assembly GCA_021805955.1 of Acidobacteriota bacterium. The sequence continues at coordinate 1,933 of JAJZDO010000002.1, read as the reverse complement.
GTCGAGAAAGTCGCAGCGGCGTGGGGCGCGGAGGCAAGATGGGACATCCAACCCGGCCAGCATCCCCAAGAGGCGCAGATGCTGCGCCTCGACTGCGCCAAGGCTGCCAGGGAATTGGCGTGGACGCCTGTACTCGATCTCTCCGACGCGTTGCAAATGACCGTCGATTGGTACCGCGATTTCTATGCCGGAAAAAACATCGCAGAAAAATACGCTGAGCAGATTGCTGCGTACACCGCGCTGGCGAGCACAAAAGGGGACATTCTTTCGCCGGCTGTCCGCGGAACCTGACGCTGCAAAGGCAAACTCCCACCGTAAGTGAGAATGATCTAAACTCACCACTATGCGCCCCACCCTTTCAGTTGCCATGATCGCCCGCAATGAAGAGGCGAACCTGCCCCGAACGCTGGAAAGTGTGCGCTGGGTGGATGAAATTGTCATCGTCGATTCTGGGTCTGTCGATCGCACTCCGGAGATTGCTCGCACCTATGGCGCAAAGCATTCCTTCAATAGAGATTTTCGCGGATTCAACTCGCAAAAAAGCCTTGCCATCGACGCCTGCACCAGTGACTGGATCTATCTACTGGACGCGGATGAAGTGATCACTCCAGAATTGGCGAACGAAATCCAGAAGGTGCTCGAAAATCCCCGCTACGACGCATATTGGCAACCGCGCGTGAATCTTTTTCTTGGCCGCTGGATCCGTCATGGCGGGTTCTATCCCGACAAAAAATTGCGCTTGTTCAAGCGAGGCACGGCGCGCATGGCCGGCGCGGAACCGCACGGCACTCCAGAGTATGCCGGCCCGAAGGGAACTCTAAAAAACGATCTGCTCCACTATGCATATCCGAAACTAGAACTCTATCTGGAGCACATGAATCGATATAGTTCCCATAGTACGCGTGAGCTTTTCGAGAAGGGAAAAACAAGCTCTTCGTTGGGCGCGTTTGTCTGGAATGCGATTCTGAATCCCGTTGCCACGTTCATCAAGAACTACATCTTCCGTATGGGATTTCTCGATGGCCTGGAGGGGTTTGTGCTGCACTTCAACCACTCTGTCTACATCCATTGGAAATACGTAAAGGCGTGGAATGCAGGCAAGCAAAGACGCACTGCCACCGGTTCGGAACCGCTGGCGAAAAACTGGAAGAACCCTGAAAACGAAAAAGTCTAGGACTGTATACCCTCGACCGGATTGAAGCGGGCTAACCAACCAGGCCCGGCAGAGTCCATTCATGCGGAAGGACCGCCGTTGCCGCTTGGACACGCTTCAACCTGGGAGCGAGTTCAATTCCGTTTTCCGTCCAGCGCCGAATCGTATACATTTGCGCACAGCGTTCGCATAACCAGAAATATCGTCGCATCATCACTGTGGGCTTGCCCTGGGAAGGCATGGACATAGCCGGACTCTCGAACGAACCGCATTCCGGAGCGTTGGCGCAGTTCCAAGACTCGGGGGATGTTGCTTGTGCAGATGGCTGCCGCTCCATCAAAAAGAGGCGACCGCCGCGCAGATATTTCAACTCTGCTCCGCAATCCTTATTTGCGCATGTCATGTTCATAAAGCAGCCTCGGATTCTTAGGTAATAAGAATCTTCCTGAAGAGGAAAAGGTGGCCTGAATTGATTCCAACAGTGGAAAATTGCCAATTCGCGAAGCATATCAAAGACGATATCTAGCCATGGATCGATATCGTCGAAACTCACGAAATAGAGGAGTCCGTTGCGAAGCATTTTCGGGAGATAAAATGCTCTCGACACCTCGATCATACGCCCACTTCGCAAGGCGAAAAAAATAGTGTTGTGAATATCTAATCGTAGAAGAGGTCTCATAGCTTGCCGCTGCGAGGCGATCTTTTGTCTCTGCGCAAGGTCAATCCATGGAGTCGAACTGAAGAAGAATCCGACCGGATGAGTCTGGATTGGCATGTACG
>JAJZDO010000734.1 GCA_021805955.1 Acidobacteriota bacterium | reverse complement strand
GCTGAAGACACAGGCCAGAGCTGAGAGCATTCCCATTGCCATGACTGAAATGTACGGGAACTTCCCCTTCGGATGCAGTTTTGCAAAGGAAGCGAAAAACCTGCCATCGACCGCAGCGGCATACGGTACGCGCGAATATCCGAGCAGAATTGCGAACACGGAAGCGAAGCTGGCCACCAGGATCAGGGCCGAGACGACAGTGCCGCCCATCGGCCCATAGACGATCTCCATAAACTCCGCCACGATGGCTTGCGAATGAATGCCCTTCTGCCAAGGCAAAACTCCAAGGATGGAAATATTCATGGTGAGGTAGAGGAACGCCACGCATGCGATGGAAAGAAGGATGGCACGGGGAATCGTCTTGGTCGGATTCCGTACTTCCTCGCCGATCATGCAGACGTTGTAGTATCCGCCGTAGTCGTAAAGTGTGATCAGCGTTGCGGCACCCAGGCCGCCAAAAAAACCGCGCGACAGATGGAATGCATTGGCGGGAAAACTGAACGCCATCGAGGCATGGAAATGTGTGACACCGGCAAAAATGATCCATAGACTGGTTCCAATGACGACGGTCGAAATCAAAATGGAGATCACGCCGATGGAGCGGATATTCCGATAGACCAATGCTGTATTGGCCAGGCAGACCAACGCGGCCAGCGCAATGAGCTGCCAGTGGGAGAGCCATGGGACAAGATAGCGGGAGTATTCCGCAAAACCAACTGCACCGGACGCTGCGGACAGCGGGCCGATTATCAATGCCTGCCCGAGGAAAATGAAACTGATTAGCCGGCCAAAACTCCGTGGGCCGAATATTTCCAGCAGATAGTAATATGGACCTCCGGAGACTGGCATAGCCGATCCCAACTCCGCCCACACCATGCCGTCACAAACGGAGATAAGGGCCCCCAGAATCCAGCCGGCCATTGCCTGAGGGCCTCCCATGGCAGCCAGAGCAATGGGTATGGTGAGAAAAGGGCCAATCCCCACCATGTTGAGAATGTTGGCGGAGATTGCGCCGCCCAGGCCTACACCGCGGACGAGATGCGGACTAGTTTCCTCCAAGCCGAACCTCGGTAGGACCCTTTTGTGGATTCGGAAGATACTCGCGATAGGCCGCCACAATCATCGATGGCCATGGACTGTCTGCATTGGATGTCCATGCGCCCCGGAACGACTGGCCACGCTATGCGGCAGACTCAACAGATTGGCAAAAAGCCGATAGGCGCCCGGTACACCCAACGGCAACTCGCGATAAAACGCATATGCGGTATAGACGTAGATGCCCTTTCCATACTTGGCGTACAGCATACCGCCTTTCTGCGGAGCCTGGTTCGGATCGTGCGTTTCCAAGAGCGGCTCGTAATGCGGGTCCCAGGACTGCATAAATTTCGATCCGCGCTCTTCGATCCATCCTTGAAAATCTTTCTCTGTGATCCGATTCGGCCAACATAGCGCTGGGTTTTTCGTGTCGAGGAGATTGACGTGCGATGCCTCGTCGGTCACCTCTTCGGGGTCGGATGTCATGGTGTATGGATATGGTCCGTAATTGTGGTCGAATTCGGGGGTCTCATATTGCGCAATCACAACTCCACCGTTTTTTACATATTCGAGAATTCTTCCATTGTAAGTGCGCAAAGAATTGCGAACCGCGTAGGCGCGTACACCAATCACAATCACGTTGTATTTGCTTAGATTTCCGGTCGCAAGATCTTGCCCGGTAATGAACCGGACATGTACGCCGAGGTTCTCGAGCGATTGCGGAACGTCGTCGCCACTGCCTTCAATGTACCCAACTGCCAGTCCCGGTTCGATTTTTACGTTGGTTCCGGTTGTGGTGTAAGTGGACGGGCGATATAGAAAATAGGGGCGCAGCCCGGCATAGCCAACCGTGGTATAGCCCTGCTTGTATGACTTCCCTTCATAAGAAGCCACCGCGCCGATCTTATAGGTCTTTTCCTCCAGACCATGCGGATAAACAGTAAACTCGATCGATTGCTGTTCCCCGTCTTGCATGGTGGAGAATGTCGCGTTCTCCGGCTGGGAACGCCAACCGTCAGGGAGATCGAGACGCACCGTGCCAGCCGCGGGTCCTTTTGCATTGCTATGAACCAGCGTGCTGATGGTGAACGAACTGCGGTTGAGCGGGACAATGCCCGCGTTCGGCGTAATGGTGAGCGAAATCGCCGGACCAACCGGCATGGGATTCAGCACCAACCCCGGCCCAACGATACGCTGCGCGGTCTGCACGACTTCCCCGAGCCGCAGGCTTATGCCTTGAAACTGCACGCCGACCCACGCATCCAGTGGATAAGGAGCAAGCGGCAGACCCAGGTCTTTCTTATCGTGCACATCGTAATAGGGCTGCTCGATATCTGGGCGTTGAAAGTATGGCTGGGTGTACGCAGTGCTATCTGGAACCTGAACGTGAATATTTTCATCGACCGCATGGCCAGCCGGCAATGCACCGGTCACTGGATGGCTGGAGTCGCTCTTCCATGTCCCGGTCTCTGCGGTTTGGAGAGAAATGTTTTCAATCTCCACCGGCATGCTGCCGACATTGGCTACATGCACATCCACAGAAAACTGCTGGCCGGGAATCGCCATCTGGAATGTCGGCTGTGTTCCGAAAAACCTCGCAAACGGACCGGTCGGCGGATGGGCTGGAGCAATGGTCGCTGCAACAGACACGCCAAGGGCCTGACAGAGCGCATCATTGAATTGGACGCGTTTGACTTTCAGTTCATGCAGCACATCGTACTTCGCTTGGCTGGACAAAGAGCTTTGTTGGACTTGCTGGATCAGGCTGTCAGTCGTCCGCATTCCCTGCACCAGCGGCTGCACAGCGCTGCTCAAATTGTTCGGAGAAAAGCCGTGCATCGCTTCTTCCACAAAACCGTTGATCTGGACCAATCCTCGATTGAGAAAGTCGTGATTTTCGTTCCCGGCAAGGCTGGCGATCCCCAGCAGCGAAACATCAATGCCGTCAAAAAACGACATCTCTCCGCTGTGCTCCGGAACGCGTGATCCGAAGCGATGATAGGGAGACGCCATGGGTCCAAGGTTGGGAACCTCGACGCCGCCATTCTGCGATTTCTGATGGCCCAGCCCTTCGCGAGCAATTTGGAGATAACTTTGGCCCAGGATACTGTCGTACGTACCGACTGGAACCTTGACATCCGCAAACACATAACCGGGTTCGAATTTTCCGGTGATGTAATTTTGCACTCCCGCCGGCCGCCATTGGTGCGTAGCATAGTCATACAGGCCCTTCGGCGAAACGCTTCCCCTCTCCAGCGAAAACGGAACTCGGGCATACTCCTTGATAGGATTCCACGGCAGTAACCCTGCCTGGATCTGGTCTGGGGG
>JAJZDO010000410.1 GCA_021805955.1 Acidobacteriota bacterium | reverse complement strand
AAGCCTGCAGCCAAACCGATCATCCTGCAGGTTGGCTTTGCTGTCCTGTATCGCAGTGAGCATATTCCCGGATCGATTTACGCCGGACCCGCTTCCACACCCGCCGGTCTGCAGATGTTGAAGGCTGCTGTTGCCAAACTGCCGAAGGCCAGCGAAATCTATCTGTACTGTGGATGCTGCCCATTGGATAAATGCCCGAACATTCGCCCGGCATTCGATGCGCTGAAAAACATGGGATTCACGCACCTACATGTAGTCGTGCTTGCGACGAGCTTTGGCAAAGACTGGGTCGCGCACGGTTACCCGGTTGCCGGTCAGGTTCCATCGGCAAAGTAAGCCGTGACGCCGCCGAACTAATCGTGCCGTATAAGCGATGCGCCTGTCATATTTTGCGGCTGTTGCAGCCGAAGCAGGTCGAGTATCGTCGGCGAGATGTCGCGCAGAGACCCTCCATTTTTCACTGCCACTTGCTTGCCCCACTCCGTGACCAGAATAAAGGGAACAGGATTGGTCGTGTGTGCCGTATGCGGACCGCCCGCCATGGGATCGACCATCATTTCCGCGTTGCCATGGTCGGCGGTCACCAGCATGGAGCCGCCATGCAGCTTGATCGCTTGATAGAGCCGGCCGAGGCAGGCGTCCACCGTTTCCACTCCCCGAATCGTCTGCCCCATCTTGCCGGAATGTCCCACCATATCTGCGTTGGCGAAATTGACGACAATGACATCGAAGGCCGTGTCCGCAATGGCCTTGGTCACCACGTCGGCGATTCCGTCCGCGCTCATCTCCGGGGCCAGGTCGTAGGTCGCGACTTTTTTGGACGGAACCAGGATGCGGTCTTCGCCCGGAAACGGCTTCTCAATCCCGCCGTTAAAGAAATATGTCACATGCGCGTATTTCTCGGTCTCGGCAACCCGCAGATTGCGCAGGTTCGCCTCGGCCATAAGATTTGCGAGCAAATTGTCCATCGACTCAGAGGGAATGACGACCGGCAGAGTGAACTGCTTGTCGTACTGCGTCATGCAGATGTAGCGCAGATTTTTGGGGACGGTGTTGCGAGGAATGGCGGCATCGAGATCGTCGGCACCGGGCAGTTCCATGCCGCCCAGCAGAGTCAGCCCGCTGTTACGGGCCAGCACGCGGGTGATTTGCCGCGCGCGGTCCGCGCGATAGTTGAAGCAGATGCAGACGTCTTCGTCCTGGACTGTGGCGATTGGTTTTCCTTTGCCATCCACGCAGACAAAAGGGACGACGAACTCATCGGTGATGCCATTGTTGTAATACTCCGTGAGCCGGGCCACCGGGTCGGCGTGCAGGCCGCCTTCCGCGTGGCCGAACACCATCGCATCGAAGGTCTTGGCCTCGCGCTCCCATCGGCGGTCGCGATCCATCGCATAATAACGGCCAGATACGGAAGCAAGCGCGCCCACCCCATACTCCCGAAACTGCTGCTGTAGCTGCTTCAAATATTCAACGCCACTGGTCGGCAGGGTATCGCGACCGTCCAGAAACGCATGCACAAAGAGTTGCTCAATCTGCTGCTGCTTTGCCAGCTTGAGCAACGCGTAAAGATGGCGCTGGTGCGAATGCACGCCGCCGTCTGAAACCAGGCCGAGCAAATGCACGCGGCGGCCGTGCGATGCTGCGTACCGCATGGCGTCGACCAGCACCGGGTGCTGAAAAAAACTTCCATCCGCAATGGATTCATCGATCCGCGTGATGTCCATGTGCACGATGCGTCCCGCGCCGATGTTCAGATGGCCGACTTCACTGTTGCCCATTTGGCCGTCCGGCAGGCCGACAAAGTGGTCGGAGGCGCGCAGCAGTGTGTTGGGAAATTCCGCAATGAGGCGGTCGTAATTGGGCTTGCGGGCCTGCGCAATGGCGTTGGCGTCAGTCTGTGCGCGGTAGCCCCAACCATCGAGGATCGTCAATACCAGCGGCTTATTGTCGGCCATAGTCATCCTGTTCTGGTGCGCTTGCAAGTGGGTTGAAATTCAGTTCGACCGGAGGCCCAACTATTTTTTGGGCTGATTTGGCGCGCTCGGACTGGAACTTTGCGCCGGCGGGACGCCCGCTCCGTGCTGCTGCTGGTATTGTTTGGCCAGCGCTTCCAACTCGGCCTTATGGCGTTGCAGCACTTGATGCACCACGTCCTGCGCTTGTGTCATCACAATGCCTTGTGTCTTCTGCATAATGACTGGCTGGACTGCAACCAGGCGCTTGCCTGCGGGCGATTTATAAAATGCGATCGCCTTTTCTACGTCCCCTTGCGAATAATATTTTTGAAAATAGGGGACCATGGGGCCTTCGGCATCGATATGCTGAAAACTCTGCTGCAAATCGGCCCAAAAATCCTGAGGAAAAAACGAGGGGGCTTGCTCCCTGATCTGTTCGATCATTCGGCCCACGATCAGGTTGGCGTTGCGGGTCGCGCCCGTCAGGTCCAGCAACTCCCGGATCTGCGCCGCGGTTGCAGGATTGGCTACGGGGGTAAGTTCGGGAACGTTGGCAGCAGGCGTTTTCGATTGGGCGGCAGGAGCGGCAGCGGACCTCTGTTTTGCCTGCGCCTGCATTGCGCCCGACCCCATCGGGCCAAGTAAGACCATTGCGATTGCAATACTGCGAACGTGCTTCAGGCTTTTCACGCGACCCGGCTTTCCGGCTAAAAGTTGAAGGGCAAGGTACTGCTTTCTGGATTGCTACAAGGAGACACGGCCCACATGAATATCCACCTGCCCTACTCGCCGTAATTCACAGACTCAAGCCCGAGGAACTGCGCAGCCTGACCGAGCTCTTCTTCAATGCGAAGCAGTTGGTTGTATTTTGCGATCCGGTCGGTGCGGGATGCCGAACCGGTCTTGATCTGTCCAGCACCCGTGCCGACGGCAAGGTCTGCGATGAAGGTATCTTCCGTCTCGCCGCTGCGGTGCGAAATGATCGAGGTATATCCATAGCGCCTCGCCAGATCGATGGCTTCCAGCGTTTCGCTGACCGTGCCGATCTGGTTCACCTTGATGAGAATGGCATTCGCCACTCCCTGTTCGATTCCGCGCTGCAGCATTTCCGTGTTGGTCACAAAGATGTCGTCGCCCACAAGCTGGACATGGTCGCCCAACTCCTTGGTCAGGAAGGCCCAGCCTTCCCAATCGTTTTCCGCCAGGCCGTCTTCGAGCGAGACGATCGGATATTGCCGAATCCAGTTCTCCCAGAAGCGCGTCATCTCCTCGCTGGTATGCTCGCTCTTGTCGGATTTTTTGAAGACATATTTGTTCTTGTCGGCGTCGAAAAACTCGCTTGCTGCCGGGTCGAGCGCCAGAAATACCTCTTCGCCCGGTGTGTACCCCGCCTATCGCCAGCGCACCC
>JAJZDO010000526.1 GCA_021805955.1 Acidobacteriota bacterium | reverse complement strand
TCCGGTTTCGCCAATCGTTCGGTCGCATCATGAAAAGTGGGATGGCAGCGGTTATCCGGATGGCTTGAAGGGCGAAGAGATTCCTATCGGCGCGCGCATTCTGGCAGCGGTGGATTGCCTGGACGCGGTGGCATCGGACCGTCAATATCGGAAAGCTCTGCCGTTGGATGAAGCGATCCAACTGGTTGTGGCTGAGTCCGGTAAATCGTATGATCCGAAGGTGGTCGCGATCCTTGCTCGTCGGTATCGTGAACTGGAGGCGGCTGCGATTCAAAGCCTGGAAACGACAGGAATGAGCCAGCACAGCGTCGGCTTCAAGGTGGAACGCGGAGAAAGACCAGCCGCCGGATTTGCCGTGGACAGCAATCCGTTCGCTCGTGGCCAGGTGGACTTCCTGTCTTCGATTGCATCCGCCCGTCAGGAGGCCCACACGCTTTTTGAGCTGAGCCAGGATCTGGGCGACTCGCTGAGCCTGGACGAAACGCTCTCACTCGTGGCCATGCGACTGCGCAAGCTGGTTCCGTACGATTCCATCGTGGTGTTCGTGAAGAAGGGGGATGTCCTCGAACCTGAATTTGTGAGCGGCGATTGCTTCCGGCTGCTCTCTTCGTTGGAGATTCCTGTGGGAACAGGGTTGTGCGGATGGGTCGCGGAAAATGCGCTGCCAATCGTGAACGGCAACCCGGATGTCGAGATGGGCTTTGTGCGAGATCGAAAGCCAACGACCGGGCTGCGATCCGGGCTGGCTGTGCCGTTGGAGGGTTTCTCCGGATTGGTGGGTGTGCTGGCGCTCTATCAGTCCGAGCCGGACGCCTTCACCAGCGACCACCTTCGCGTCCTGCAGGTGATCACATCGAAAGTGGCGCACTTTATCGAGAATGCGCTGAAGTATCGTCAGGCGGAAAAATCAGCAACCAACGACTTCCTGACAGGCATGCCCAATGCGCGCGCGTTGTCGATCCACCTGGAGCGCGAACTGGCGCGCTGCAAACGCGAAAGCTCGAGTCTGGCCGTGCTGGTATGCGATTTGAACGAGTTCAAGCAGATCAACGATCGTTATGGCCATCTGGCCGGCGATCAGGTGTTGCAGCGTTTCTCCGCAAGCCTTCGAGAGGTCTGCCGTGACTACGACTACGCCGCGCGGATGGGAGGCGACGAGTTTGTGATTGTAGCTCCGGGCATGACGCCGAACTCCGTGGAAGAGAGAGCGATCTTGCTGAGTTCTCTGGCGCAAAGGGCTGGCCGCGAGGTCTGCGGGGAAAACATTCTTTCGCTGAGCCTTGGAGCGGCGTTCTATCCGCAGGATGGACGCCAGCCGGAACATCTCCTCTCCGAAGCAGACAAGAAAATGTACGCGGCCAAACAGTTTCATTATCTCGACAATGAAAAAATGCCGCGCTACGCGTCCGCTCGTCACGTACTCATCACCGCTGGTGAGGTTATGTAACGCGGAAATGGCAGCCATTGTCGGACTGTCGTGAATTTCAGCCTGAAATGCGGAGAGACAGGGAAACATCGCGGTAGCTACCAAAGGTCATGACCTTACTGATCCGCTTTTATACGTGAGACGTTATAGGGGTCTGAAGCATGTTATGGGCATGGAGAAGTCCGAGTCGCATCATCTTCCGAGAATGGTGTTGAATGAGCGTCGTCTCGTGCCGTGGAGTTGCGTCTTGTGATTTCGACTGTGACCAACAAGGGCAGATGCGCTGGAAGGTCTTCTCGGGCGCGCTGAATGCGAAGATCCTGATCGGTTTCATGAAGCGGCTGTGGTTTGACGCGAGAAGCTAGTCTTTCTGATTCTGGACAACCTGCGGGTGTATTACTCGAAAGAAATGAAGAAGTGGCTGAAGGAAAATGAAGACAAGATTCAGATCTTTTGCTTGCCCGGTTGTTCACCGGAACTTAACCCGGACGAATGGCTCAACGCCGACCTGGAGCAGTGTGTGACCCGGGCTGCTCTGGACCAACCACAAATTTCTGACCATCGAAGACACTAGCGTCATCAACTTCACGCCGCAAGTTGGTTATGGACTGAACACCCATGTTCGATCTCATCAGACACTCGACTTCGGCCTAAGATTATCCACATCTCCAACACGGGCCTTGGCGACAACGATCCCGGCTATCAACTGAGCCTTCAGTTCTCTGCGGGCTACTCCTGGTGGAAGTAGCGACATGCGCGGATTGTGGATCTCTCGGGTAGGAGGAAGGATGTATAGCCTGCGCGGGCCGGGAAATAACATCAACTGAGGGAGCGTATTCGCGTTACACGCGACCATCGGGAGAGCCACAACCGCATCTGGTTCTGTACGCTGATTTCTTTCGTAGTAGTCGCCGCTGTTGTCTTGTTGTCATTCCCGAAGGGAATCTGCTTTTGAATTTCCCGTCCTGCTTTACCTCCGACCGCCACGGCCAACGGAAGCGCAACCAAGGCTCGTGGCGCGCAAGGCGCGCGGCTGCTGCATGTAATGCCGCCCGAGGCGAGGGGGAGGTTCGCTTCGGGCGGCTGATTCAGGTCCGGATCGGTGATTGTGCAGAAATGGGGAGGTCCGATCCGGACCCTGGAAAGCTGCATCCGATCAGTTACCGGAGGCAGCGCTTCCATTGGTTGTCGCATTCGAGCCAGTGCTGTTGGTCAGCATCTGCACGGTGACGCGACGATTCATGGCGCGGCCGGAGCGCGTGTGGTTGTCGCCAGGAGCCTTATCCTCGCCAATACCGATCAGGTAAAAGCGACGCGGCGAAATCTGGTACTTTGACGCAAGGTACTGCACCACGGCATCGGCTCGGCGCTGGCTCAACTGGTAGTTGTACATCGCGTTTCCGGTCGAATCCGTGCCACCTGTTACTTCCAGAATGTAGTCGGTTGCGCCATTCAGCTTCGAGGCAAAGCTATCGAGTTGTGCGCGATCGTTCGCGGTCAGCGTGGCCTTGTCAAAGCCAAAGGTCACGGTCACGTCGCCCACCTGCTTGTAGTTGTCCAGCCCGGCCACCACTCCAGCCAGCGAGTCGGCGCGATGGACAGCATCATTTGCCGCGCCGGTTGCGGTGGTTGCGGACTGCTGTGCCGCATTTGCGCTTTGTCCGGCCGTGTCGGCAGCCTGCTGAGCCTTGCTGATGCCGGCTTGTGCGCGGCTATCCACATCATGAATGGCGCGGTTGTTTTCCGCTGTTTTCTGGTCGAGTTGATCCGTCTGCTGGATAATGGGCGCGGTCTGGTTGCGCACGTATTTCTTGGTCGCGCATCCAGTGACGCTCAGCAAAGCGCAAGCGGAAACTGCAATGTGAATCGGTCGAATCCTCATGGTGTCCTCTTTTCTGCCAGGAGCCGACTCCCCGGTCCCCGGTATGCTTCTTCACGAACGC
>JAJZDO010000509.1 GCA_021805955.1 Acidobacteriota bacterium | reverse complement strand
TCTGGAATGCCGAACCCAAAATGCAAACCGTTCAGCGAATTCTTGATGTTGTTGAGGAACTTGCCGCCGCCAACGGGAATAACGTCGTAGACCTGCTTGATGCGGGCCGGATTCTTTGCAATCTGATCGAACTCGGCTGTATTCCAGTCCTTCGTGGTGTAGACAAGTTGCGCGTCTGCAACCCCGGACAGCGTTCCGATGGCGCTCAGGGAGGTGGCTCCGGCGACAGCGGCAGTAACAAACGACCTACGGCTCATGTTCTTCATGGGGTCCTTTCCGTTCAGGAGTGACGGGTTTGTTGGAAGCATCGGTTGTGGCATTGGTGTCGGGTCTGAATCCAAGGTTGGCAAGAAACTGGAACTTGGGTTGCTCGCTTTTTCTGCGGAACTCCGGAGAAGAGCGGCGCCATAGGATCAGCACCAGCAGAATCAAGGTGGCGGCTCCCAGCAGATAGGCTGTCATTGCATGTCTCCCATCTGTGGGGAGGCAACTGGCGCGGCCGGGGGTTGCTTGTTCGCCTCACTATAAAACGAGCGTATGTAATAAGTGACGGCCTGGACCTCCGGCGGCGTGAGCAGGGGGAAAGCGGGCATTCCGCTGCCGGGTACACCGGAATGAAGAATCCTGGCTGAAGCCTGGTAGGATGGCATCATCTGATGGAAGTTTGCCGGATGGGGCAAAAGTTCCGCGCCGTCGGGTCCAGTTCCGTCCGCATTGTCGCCGTGGCAGCGGGCACAGTCGCTTTCGAAAAGCCTTCTTCCGGCCTCCTTCAGCACCTCCGGCGATGCATACTGCCGTTCAAGGGGCAGGGAATCGGTCTTTCCGAGCGAAGCGACGTAGTCCGCCACCGCCTGGAAATCCGAGGCAGGCAGCATTTCCCACGAGGGCATGGACGATCCGGGAACGCCTTGCTCCAGGGCGCGCCAGATGGAGTCATCTGTTAGACGAAATCCAGCAAGATCGAAGGCGACCGGCCGCAAAGCGCGACCGCCAATCGACTGGCCATCCGCCTGGACGCCGTGACATCCAGCGCAATTGGCCATGAATACCGCGCGCCCCTGCTCGCGATCATCCACCGGCGAAGCTACAGGCAGCACGTAGACTGGAGCGGGTTTCGCCGGGGCAAGTTGCGCCGCCGCGCGTCCCAGAGTATTGAGATAGGCGACCAGATCGCGGGCATCCTGCGTGGGTCGATCGGGCGAGCCGTCAAATAGCCAGGGATACGAAGGCATGACTGAATCCGGAACGATGTACCGCGGGTCGTAAAGATGAACCAGTTGCCAATCCGCGGGGCGCTTGCCGGATTCGCGCGCCAGGTCCGGCCCGATGCGCCGGGTACCCCACATCTGCGGATACTCCTGACGAGTTTCCCATGCCTGGGTGGGCTTGCCGAAGCGCCACTCGTCGGCGGCGGTGTATCTGACCTGCATCGTATGGCAATAGGCGCACCCATCGATGCCATACAGCTTGGCTCCGCGCTGCTCGGAGGGGGTGAGCGCGAGGTGTGCTCCGGCAGGCGTGGTCCTTTCAATGGATTCGTGCAGGTGAATGGCCGGATAGACGCCCAGCATCAGGAATGAGAGGACGAAAAAAACCACTCCCGCGCCAAAGGTGGCTGCGTACGCGGTTGTAAACCGGGAATCGGCTTTGTCGTGGCGGGGCGGATGGTACGCGTCGGAGTTGGGGTCCACTCCCAGGAACCCAGAAGGATTTCTCTCGCCGGTCAGGAAGCTACATGCAAAGACAAGAAAGCCGGACAACAAAATCAAGCCATCGACCGTGCGGAAGACCCAATAGGGCCGGGAAGCGCGCACCGAATCGATCCATGGAAGGTGCCTTTGCCACAGGCTCGCCTGGACAAGCCCCGCCGCGGAAAGATCCAGCACCATCAGGCCGAGTCCGATGAGAAGAAGCCAGTAGGACCACGCCAGCGCGCGACGGCTATGTCGCACTCCCGGCATTCGCTGCCAGATATGGCTCACACCACCCATCGCAGCGAAGGATGCGAATCCAATCATTGCCAGGTGCGAATGGCCGATCACCCAGTCCGTGAAGTGGATGAAGCGGTTGAATGCCATCACCGACTGCACGGAGCCTTGAAGGCTCACGATCAGATACAGCACAATACTCGTCCAAACGTAGCGCAGCGGGACGTCCTGCAGCACTGTTCCCTCGGTCGCAATGGCAATGGAGAGCAGCAGGTTGGTGACCACCAGGATGACATCGATTCCCTGATAAATGGACGCGGCTTCCGAGACGTGCTGCGCCATCATTGGCAGGGACGAGTACAGGTAATGGTGAATGCCGTTCAGCGGATAGACGAGAAACAGCAGCCAGAATCCAACCATCGAATAAAAGTGGCTGTAGATGGGCTTCCGTGTTACGGCGGAGATCACAAAATACTCCACTGCGACCGCCAGCGGAGTGACGAAGAGTCCGACCGCATCGTGGATCCAAAGACCGCTGAAAGCCGCTCCCATGGCCCCCGGAAGAAGATGGGGGACAATGTTGCCGAGCGGATAGGCGAGAGTCGTAAACGTGATTCCGCCGAGCAGGTACCAGCCTGAAACATAGAGTTCGGAGGCGCCGCATTTCAGAAAGGGAATGCCGAACTGCACAATCATCAGAACGAAACAGGTCTCAATGACCGCCGCGACGACCAGGGGGAACTCTGCCCATTCCAGTGGCTGCAGCACTCCCATCAGCACTAGCGTCCATCCACCCAGCACGGCGACGACGTTGTAGGTGAAGAACATGATCCAACCGAGCCGTTCGCTGGTGACGCGGCGGCGTGTCAGAAAGGGAACTGCGTAGTAGATGAATGCCAGAAATGCATTCCCGAGCCAGGCATAGAGGATGCCCTGCGTGTGGTCGTACCGTAATCGTCCCCAGGTCAGTGCGGCGCGATTCGTAAGGAACTCGGGGACATGAAACTTGATGGATACCGTCAACCCGAAGAGCGCCGATACGAGTAACCCGACGAAGGCCGCGTAGGTATGCGCCCGCACCAGACCGGTTGCTACCGGTATCCGCTGCCGTTCTGCAACTCCAGTCATCAATCGCCGCTCCGCTGGGAATTCGACGGTGTCGAACCATGCCGAGTTTGCGACTGCCGACCGAGGTAACAAATCGCGCCCACAGCCAGGATTGCTCCCAGCAGCAGAAGCAGCACCACAAACAATCCCTGCCTGTGAGAAAAAGGCTCAGAGCCGGGTTTCGCCATCCTCGAAGCACCTCCGTCCGGAGAGGTTAGAAACTCTATCAGTGTGAATCTTGCAGGGAAAGATATACGGTCGTTATCGAATGGCTGTCAATCTGTGTCAATATATCATGATCGCTGCTGGACTGCGATTTAATGCAGCTGGCGTTGAATCGATCGCG
>JAJZDO010000116.1 GCA_021805955.1 Acidobacteriota bacterium | reverse complement strand
TAAACCTTGAAAAATATCAGTCGGCACAGTCGCGGCGTGCCCAAAAACAGCGGGCGTTGTCCTTGCCGCGGCCGCCTATCGATGGCGCAGCGATTTCTTGCCTCCCAAATCCAGCGAAATCAACCGCGCAACCAAAGCCGATGCCGCTGCTGGGAATTTTGCAAGAGGCTCAATAGATCGGCAAGCTTCTTCGTTGCACAAGCGGCAGGACTATACTGCTAACCGCACAGGTCGTTACATAAATAAAGAGCAGATCAATGCCGGCGCTGCGAAATTGATGGCCTGCCTTGAGTTCAGATGCGGGCGTATCAATCAAACCTAGATTGACAAGGTTTATACCTGGATGGCTTAGCCTGGTTGCAACCTCTCGAATATGATCTTCCAACCGTGATTTAAGATTTTCGAACTGTCCCCAATATGCTTCGAGACCTGTGCCGCACAGACCAACTCGCAGATTCTCAGTTTGCTTTATGGGGCCAGGTCCTCCTGCTGTTTCACGCGCAAAGTAATTGGAGCGATCATTCCAGATCGCAGTGGGACGCACGCATGGAGACGTTTCGCGCCCGCTACAATGCTCCCAGGGGAGGGATGGACACATGTGGGAGCATCGGGATGCGCGCGTGTTTCCAGAGCTGTTCCTTTGCCGATGGCCAGCAGTACCAGGTCGGCTAGCTCTTCGCCGGACTGCTGCAATACGCGTCGTGCCACGACATCTCCGTCTGCAGCGCACTGCGCAACCAGCGGCGCGAGCTGGGAAAATTCGACCATGGGAATGCGATTGCCCAAGTCCTCTAGTTCCTCGACGGTCTGCGTCTCCCAGGCGGCGTGGAGTGCAGGCAACAACGATGTCTCTTCAGAGGCATCCATTGCGTGAAAAATGGCGCGCAGCGCGAGCAGTTTGATTCTGCTTCCCGCGCCCCGGTCGCTCATCACCGGCACCCCACCCGCCCGTGCGGAACAGTTGACTGTTCGCAGTGCGACCGACAACATGGGAGCCCGTTCCCGCGATGACCAGAATTCCCCGGCTGCTATGAAATGCAGGGTCCAGCGCAATCTCCTCATCGCCGCAGAGAGCGATGTGACCGCGGACGCGGGACGCGAGACGCGAGTGCATTCCGCACCCAGCCGGCCACGCTGGGAATCGCGATGCCGGAAAGTCCAACGCAGATGCCGATGATGGAGTTGAGTGTGACGCCGGACTGCGTCGCGACAGTGGACAAGACCGCTTCCAGATTCGTTTCCGCACTCGCTTCATCCACCCGCGTAATTTCGATAGAGTCGGCTTGCGCGCGGGCCAGTACATCGCTTCCTGTGCCCAGCACACACCGTGTTTTGGTTACGCCCGCATCGATGCCGAGAAAGTAGCTCATTCGGCTAGTTCTTTGGCTGCTGTGCAGGTAGGTTGGCCGCAGCGCGGTCGTGCGATGGCAGCAACTGCCAGATGGCAGGGTCTTCTTCGCCCAGCACCCAGGAGCAGAATCCTTCCAGACCGTCCTGTTTCACCAGATCGTAGCGTGCGGCGAAGGTGCGTGAATCCGTGTAGAAAACCCACTCCCGATCCTGAGCGCGATAGAAGTAGAACCACGCCGTCTTATCTTCAGGGTCCCACTGCAATTTGGCGTTATACGCGTGCGCCAGTTGCAACGCGGCAGGCCCACCGATGTATTCGGCAGAGTTGTTCGGTATGTTCTTGCCGCCGGGCGGCATTCCGGCAAACCAGTGATAGCCGTAGACTGCAATGCCGAGTGAGAGTTTGTCTTTGGGAACGACGGTCAGCGCGTACTTTACGTTTTCGAGCACCCATGGATAGCCCGCAACGGGTCCGGGCGGCGTATAGCGGGTGTGCTGATCGTAGGTCATCAGGCAGATCAAATCCGCCGACTGTGCCAGCGCCTTCAGATCGTATGCTCCGCGCCAGTCGCGGTACATCCACGCGCTGTATCCTGTCTGGCCGGGATATCCAGGGGCATTCGGCACGGTGGCGATCGAAAGCTGATAGCCCGCAGCGTGCAGCGCGGCCGCAGTTTCCGCTACGGTTTGCGTCAGCGCGTCGCTGTCTTGCCAGCTAATATCCTCAAAGTCGAACTGGATCCCAAGGTAGCCGTTCTGCCGGCATTCTCGCACCAGCGATTGCTCCATCGCATGTCTGGCCGTCGCATCGTTGAAAAACTGATGGTACTGCTCGGTCCCCATGCCGCTGCCGCCAATGATCGGCATCACAGCGACGTGGTGTTTGCGCGCAACTTGCATGACCTGCGGGTTGGGACCGCCCCACACCAGACCATGCACGTCCACGGAGTACCAGGTGGGCACCAGAATGTCGATTTTGTCGGCATGGTCGAGGAACGACTGCACCGACGGCGCGGAGCTCGTCATGTAAAACAACGCTTTCGGTTGCGCCCGCACGAACGGTATAGTGATCGCAAACAATAGCAGAATGCAAAAGGTGCGCATTTGAGGATCCCCTTGGTTCGTATAAACGATGCCAGCTTTGTGCTGATTTCCGCGTCCAGGTTGGACAGCACCCGATTCTATCTGGAATTTTGGCGTACTGTGAATGATTCACCGTCTGTGTCTGGAAACTATGAGGGAATTCCATGACGATACCATGCCGGTATTTTGGTCAGAGCTTTCGCAGCAAGATCGTTCCATTCTCGGCACACTGCAGACGGCCTTCGACGATCACCTTTTGACCGATGCTGGGCATGGTAAGGATCAAAACATCGTTGGACCCGGTGAGGTGCCGGACAAGCTTGGGTTCCGGTACGCCATCGAGCAGAAGCACTGCGTGGTCAATCGGGTTCACGCATCCGGCCCATCCCGCCTGCGGAACGAAGCGCAGACGATATTGCGTGGCGGCAACGATCTTGGCGGATATGTCCACATGGAAGCTATAGTTGTTCCAGGTTCCAACTTCATCGTAGGCCTAGGCCGCTGCGGGAGCGTCCCATTTTGGAGGCGGCGGGGTATTCGTATCGAACACGGCGACGCGTCGGATCAGCGGACTGGTAGAGCTCTCGATTACGACCACTCGCACCGCGTCGACCAGCGTTGGCACAACCGGCTGAATTCTTTTGTGGCCGATTGCCGTGCCGGTGCCGAGCGGTACCCAAGTCCCCGCATGGCGCGCTTCCAATTTGTATCTGCGCACACGCTCGCCGAACGAGCAGTCTTCTTCGAGGATGATGGTGTCAATGCGGGCAGGGGTGGGCAGCGGCAGTGTGACGATAGTGCCGGTGCCCGATGTCTCCGCCAGACTCTTGCCGAATCGGCGCTGAATCTCTTCGCCAAACTGTCGAGCGCGCACAGCATCCGCTGCTGGCATTAACCCAGTCGTGTCCGGCGGAAGATTCAGCAGCAGTTGCGCGCCTCGCCCAATCT
>JAJZDO010000507.1 GCA_021805955.1 Acidobacteriota bacterium | reverse complement strand
TACCCGAACCCCTGGAAATTACCTGGGATCGCCTGCATGTGGCGCTTCTGGAAGACTCGCGTGACTAGAGCGGTGAGTCTTGAATTCACCGCATACATTTGTCATTCCGACCGGATGTCAGTCGCCTGGGCGAACGACCGAAGTGCAGGGACCTGCGTTTTCTCCGCCTCTCAGATGCAGTGCCTTTCAGGCTCGCCAGCTCGTCACCGCGGCGGAGCGGCTGGCACATGCGCAGCACTCGGCGACGGAGTCGCTCCCGATTCAGTTTGCCCGTGCCCCTGCTGGTGAGGGCGAGGCGAGCTGGCCTCAAAGCTGACGATCCTCCACACTCCATTGTGACGGTGATAGACGCGCGTATAGCGATACGTTCCGCTCAGGCTTTCGCCGTCGTGTATCCCGTTGACCTGTGCCTTTGAAACGACGACCGCTGTGCTGCCAAACACGCGGATCTTACGGTCCCAGGTATGAATCTGGCTAAATTTTGTCGTGCCGTTTTTGAAGCTGTCGATGGTTTCCGCCTTTGTCGCCAGCGTGCCATCCCCATAGATGCCAAGGTAATCGTCCGACAGCATCGTCGCCATCGTGGCCGTGTTGGCGGTCAGCTCCGCCTGCCGCCACATCCGTTCCAGCTTTTCTATGATGCGGACGATCTGCCTCGGTTGGGGATGGGGATGCGGAATCGACGTGGCTTTTGCGGCGGGAAGGCACAGCAAAAGCATCAGGATTCCCACACCGCCGCGCGTAATACTCGGCGCTTTGGAGGGTAGAATCGTGGAATGAAACTGCGTTCGCATGGCTGTATCGGGATATTAGTTCGAGCATACGCCGGAGTCAAAGGTTAATTCGTAAAAATTCAACGACATCCCGGCTGCTTCTACCTATCAATTTACGCCAGCGCGTTCAAATCCTCGACGCTGCGTTCCTTCATCCACTGAAATAGTCCGCCGATGGCGTACTTGTGAAAGTGCGGCGACGCGCGATGCGCTTCCAGTGCCGCTTCATCGCGGTACTGCTCATAAATCATTACCTGGCTGGAGTCGCCCGCCAGTTCGTGCGGAATGTAGCTGATGCATCCCGGTTCCTGGCGAGAGGCCGTTGCCAGTTGCCGCACTGCCTCAAGAACTTCATTGCGATCTTCCTGGGCGAATCGCATACGCACGATAAATGAAATCATTCCAGCTTCTCCACGGGAGATAATTCCCGTCTGTCTCGTTACCTGTGGTGATTCGAGCCAGCCCTGCAATGTCCGATCGGTGCCCCATCCTCGCCGCGTCGTTTGCGGCTGGGGTGGGAGAGGACGGACCAATTGGGCCGGATCAAAAAAATATAGCGTCGCAGGCGAACCGGCGACAAGACGGCTGCGGATTGCAATCTCACTCCTCTGGAGCGCAATCCTTTCCGATAGGCTCGATTATTTCCTGCTCGCCGACATCCGGTCCAGCGCCGCGGCAAATTCGGGCAACACAATCGTCTGGTCGCGGTCGGGCCCGGTCGAAATCATCCCGATTTTCGCGCCGGATTCCCCTTCCAGAAACTTCAAATACTCCTTTGCCGCAGCGGGCAGTCCTTCGAAGGTCTGAACATTCTCTGTGGCCCCGTCCCAACCCTTCATCGTTGTCAGGATCGGCTCAATCGATTCCAAGCCTCGCACATCCGCTGGAATTGTATCGGTAATTTTTCCGTTGATCCTGTACGCGGTGCATACAGGGACCTCCTTCAGCGTATCCAATACATCCAGTTTGGTGACCACCAGCCACTCCGTGCCGTTGATCTGGCTGGAATAGCGCAACAACGGCAGATCGAGCCATCCGCACCGCCGTGGTCGCCCTGTCACCGCGCCGTATTCCTGCCCGCGCGCCCGAATCAGTTCACCCTGGGCGTTGTGAATCTCCGTTGGAAACGGTCCTTCACCCACGCGGGTCACATACGCCTTGGTTACGCCAATGACCGTGCCAATCTTCGTCGGCCCCACGCCTGTGCCAGTCGCCGCGCCACCCGCGGTCGCCGAGGAAGAAGTAACAAACGGGTAGGTTCCGTGGTCGATATCGAGCAGCGTGCCTTGCGCTCCTTCAAACATGATGCTTTCGCCTGCCCGCAATGCGTCGTTCAACATGCGCGAGGTGTCGGCCACAAAGGGTGCCATCGCTTCGGCGGCACGCGCATATTCTTCGTACATCTTGTCCGCATCAAGCGGCTCGCTCGCGAATAAAGCCTGGGCAATCGTATTTTTCTCGTGACATGCGTTCTTAATATGCGTGCGCAGCAGTTCCGGATTCAGCAGGTCGATGACCCGCAGCCCGCCGCGCTTCATCTTGTCTTCGTAGGCCGGTCCTATCCCTCGGCTGGTGGTGCCGATCTTCATCCGCCCCGGAGCATTCTCCGCCGCCAGTTCGATCATCCGGTGGTAGGGCAGGATCACATGGGCACGATCGGACACGAACAGTTGTCCGGCCACATCCACGCCCAGATCCTTCAGGTGTGCCACTTCCTTCAGAAACGCCATCGGATCCAGCACCACGCCATTGCCGATGACCGCGCGGCAATCCGGCCGCAGTACGCCGCAAGGCACCAGCTGCAGGATGAACTTTTTGCCGTCGATAATGACGGTATGTCCTGCATTGTGGCCGCCGGCGTAACGCGCCACCACGGAAAATCGTCCAGAAAGGACGTCGACAATCTTGCCTTTGCCTTCATCGCCCCACTGGGCGCCCAAAACTACTGCAGTCTTCGCTTGCATTTCGACTCGTTTCCGCTCGTTTCCGGGGCCCGGGCACGCGGAGGCTTCCATGGTTCAGAAGGCGGCTCCGACTGTGTCCGGCCACGATTGTTATTGCAACAATATTGTTCAGGAGGGTTGCTGGCGAATCGCCAACGCTTCATCTACTCAAGTAAGAATCCTATACTACGGGAGGGACGCGATCAAAGCAGAAAGCGGCTGCGTCCGGAATCCCTTGCGGAAGAAGACGGTTACCCGTGCCGGAACTGCCAGAAGTCGAGACCATAGCCAACGGCGTCGATGCGCGAGTACGCGGACGCTCCATCGTTTCTGTCTGGCTCGGCTCGAAGCCGGAACCCTTTCGTTCGACGCCGGCTGAGCTTGTCAAAGCTCTCACCGGAAGCAAGATCGAACATGTCCGTCGCGTCGGCAAACATATTGTTGTCGATTTGACGCGAGATTCCGCCGCCACCCGCCGTCGCTCGACCGCCGCAGCCGGGAAATCGAAGCCGTGGCGCGGCCAGTGGCTGGTTCACCTTGGCATGACGGGTCGTCTCCTCGTCTGTCAGCCGGATGAGCCCGTGCCGAAGCATACCCACGCCATCCTGCAACTCGACGATGCCCGCGAAGTCCGCTTCGTCGATCCGCGCCGTTTCGGTCGCCTGT
>JAJZDO010000457.1 GCA_021805955.1 Acidobacteriota bacterium | reverse complement strand
CGGTCACGCTCGTGGCTCCCAAGGAAAAATCCTCGTCCGTCTCCAGCCACGGCCACCGAACCCCTGCCATGACAGACAACTTTATCTCCGTCGAGATCGCAGGAGCTATTGCGCCGAATTTGCTTGTCCCCGTTCTCATCTCCGGGTTAACGACCCACGGCCTGTCTGGAACCATGGCAAGCGAAATGCGCTCCATCGCGTGATAGTTTGGCAACCGCTGGCGCGCGCCTGTCATCTGCTGATGTAGCGCCTTGGTTGCGTCCGCATCTGGTCGGCGGCCTTTTCGGGCGAAATGTTATACTCACGAGGCGAGGCAACCCCTCGCGCATTTGGAGGCGGCACATCGATAAGCGTTCGGCGAAACAGTTTATCCGCATCAACGATCGGATACGTGCGCGTGAAATTCGCGTGATTGACGAAAATGGAGAACAGCTTGGCGTTCTCCCACCCTTTGAAGCTCTCAAAATTGCTCGCGAACGCGGTCTCGACCTGGTAGAGATCTCTCCCAACGCCGTGCCGCCGGTCTGCCGCATTCAGGATTACGGCAAATTCCTCTACGAAAAAGATAAGAGTGAACGGGCTGCCCGCAAAAAGCAGAAGGTCATCACCATCAAGGAAGTCAAGCTCTCGGTCACCGTCGACGAGCATGACTATCAGACCAAGAAAAATCAGGCCATTCGCTTTCTGCACGATGGCGACAAGGTAAAGGCATCGCTGCGTTTCCGAGGCCGTCAAATGGCCCACCGCGAGCTGGGATATCAGATCATCAATCGCCTGATTCAAGACGTCGGCGAGGCTGGCATCGTGGAGTTTCATCCTCGGATGGAAGGCACCACCCTGCATGCCATCCTTGCTCCCGGCAAAAAGGTTGAATCGGCGAAGAAGCCGGAAGCGCCGAAACCTGACGCCAGAAGGACCGCAGCGGCCAAGCATGTGGAAGCCGCCGAACCGGAACAGACTCCAGCCGCCCAAGCATGAGACCTGGCCCCGTTAGCCTTGGGCGTTGTACATAAAATCATGTACTTCAAATGAGATAGCGCCCGGGATAGGGTTCGTGCATGGCCGGATCAACTGCCGACATTCGACGGTGTTATGAAGCTATGTCAGGCAGTATTGGACGAACGGGGGCGTCAACTCGCGAGCTACCCCTAACTTTCGGACGGGCTGCTTCATACTTCAACTGGCCCAGAGCTTTACACAACTCGATTCCGGAGAAACGCGGCCTGGCCGTGTTATCATAAAGCTACGCTCAGTGATTTGGTTGTGAGCCGTTCTTGTCAGATCAACGGCAGGCCGTTCGCAGTTGCACCCTCCCAAGCCTCTACAGCGTGATCGCTTCGCGAACGTATGCGTTGCGGTGCGGCGAAGCAAAGCGCTACCGCCATACCAGCTGTCATGTGGCATCCGAGGTCGAACTTGTTCTTCGTGTCGACCCCGAGCAGATACATTAAGAAATCTGCTTTAGAGTTTCCTGAAACGCGGTTATAACCAGCGTTTTCCTTCGAGACTCCGGTATCCCCTGCGGTTTCATCCTTACCTTTTGCGGCCGCGAAGACCGTAAAGGCAAGCTGTGTTCCGGCCCGTCTGCACATGGGTGCAAGGCAAAACAGGCCTGGAAACGAAGGAAAACTTTGACTCAATTTACAGAATTCACTCTTTTGCCAGCTCTTCAAAGCAAGCTCGCGCAATCCAAATTCATTATCCCGACCCCGGTCCAGGCAGGCGCAATTCCGCCGGCGCTGGAAGGCCGCGACGTGCTGGCAACAGCGCAGACCGGAACCGGCAAAACTCTCAGCTTCCTGATTCCGATCATCGAAGCCATGCACAAGTCTGCCAGGATGCCCGACCAAGACCAAGGCCGCCGGCAGGCGCGCGGCAAAAGTCCGTTCGCGCTGATTCTTCTGCCGACCCGCGAACTGGCGATGCAGGTGGAACAGGCCTACCGCAATCTTTCGCTGGATGCAGCCAGCCAGGCAGCGCTGGTGGTGGGCGGCTTGTCGGAAGGCACACAACTGCAGGCGATTCGCCGTGGAGCGCGCTTGATTGTGGCCACTCCCGGCCGTCTGGAAGATTTTCTGCGTCGCAAGCTGGTGCAACTGGACCAGGTGCAGATTCTTGTGCTGGACGAAGTGGATCGCATGCTGGACATGGGATTCAAGCCGGCCATCAAGCGCATTGTTGCGTCGTTGCCGGCGCAGCATCAAACGCTTTGCTATTCGGCAACGCTGGAATCTCCAGTGACCGAAGTGGTTCGCGATTATCTGCGCAACCCGGTTCGCATTGAGATGGGCTCCGTCCTGAAGCCGGCGGAAAACGTTCGCCTGCAGACGTTCGAAGTGACGACAGACAAAAAGATGCCGTTGCTCGAGCACCTGCTGCGTTCGGAAAAAGGCAGCTTCCTGGTCTTCGTGCGCACCAAGCACGGCGCCGATCGCGTGGCCAAGAAGCTGAGCATGTCCGGATGGAATGCGACCAGCATCCATGGCGATCGTACCCAGGCGCAACGCAGCGCGGCCCTGCGCAGCTTTACGCAAGGAGTGCATCGCGTGCTGGTGGCGACGGATGTCGCTGCTCGCGGCATCGATGTGGCGCACATTGCGCACGTCGTGAACTACGACATGCCGAAAATGGCGGAAGACTTCGTCCACCGCGTGGGCCGTACTGGCCGCGCGTCCAAGTCGGGCGTCGCATCCACCTTTCAGGCTCCCGAGGAACGAGGCGATCTGCGCCGGATTGAGCGCGCGTTGAAGATCACCATGGAACGCTTCCGGGTAAAGATGCCGCTGACCGCATAGAGAAAAGCTTGTTCGCATGAATGAGGCGCTTCCTGAAATTTCGGGAAGCGTTTCTTTTTTTTGCAGTGGCGAATCAGCAAAATCGAAGGCGGCAGAGGCTGGCGGGTTGTATGCTCAAAGTGTGAAAAATAAACTTCTTCCTACCGCCTTGAATCGTTTGCACCGCTACGCCGGATACGCGATATCGGCAGCCGTGTGCGTGCTTGTTCTCTCTACTCCTGCCGTGGCACAGACCGGAACGCCTAGCTCGATGTCCGCATCTGCTGCGACGCCCGCCAGTTCGCTGGCGCTGGTGCCGATGCCGCGGGAAGTTCATCCGCGCGCAGAGCTATCGTTGAAAGATGGCGTCAGCGTGGAAACCACCAGCCGCGACCCGGAAGACAAATTTGCCGCCGCCGATCTGGTGGAGACGTTGAAAGACCGCGGGGTCGTGGCGCGCGAAGGGCATCACGACAAAGTCCAGATAATTCTGATGCGGCTGGATGACAAGAATGCAGCCAAGATCCTGCAGCGCTCCCAAGTCAGCTTTGACCCCGCCATGCACGACGAAGGCTACATCCTGGTGACTGAGGGCAAAAAAACGTACGA
>JAJZDO010000946.1 GCA_021805955.1 Acidobacteriota bacterium | reverse complement strand
GGGGCACGAAGGGCGGATATTTCAGCTCCGGTTTCTCTGTCTTGGTGTACAGGTTCATCAGGCGAGACAGGTTGACGGGGCCATGGGTATAAAAAATCTGAAATTCATCCAGTTCAAAGTTCGCCCGCAGCTGTTCCACAATTTCCGGCGCAGCGTTGCTTTCGATCTCCAGCCGGACAGCGTCGCCCTTGCGCCGATTATGCAATTCTGCGCGCACGCTTTCGAGCAGGCTGCGCGATTCTTCTTCCTGCAAGTACAGATTGCTGTTTCGGGTGACTCGGAAGGCGGCCCGCGAGAGAAACTCATAGCCGCGATACATGGCTGCGGCCTGAGACTCGATCAATTCATGCAGAAAGATGTAATCGACGCTTCCCAGAGCCGATGGCAGCGCGACCAGGCGCGGCAGGGCGCGGGGAACCGTGACCACTCCCAACACCTGCGTGGAAGCTGCTTTGCGTTTGCGATGCAGCAACAGCGCCAGGCAAAGAGCTTTATTCAGCACGTGTGGAAATGGATGCGCGGGATCGATGGTGATGGGCGTCAGCAGGGGGTCGACTTCGCTCTGATAGAAGCCAATGGCATACTTGCGCTGATCTTCGTCCAGGTCTCGCCATGCCCGCATGCGAATTCCCGCGCGGGCCAGGGCGGGCAACAGTTGGTTATTCCAGCAGGCATATTGGTCGGCGACAAACGCATGGGTCTCTTCAGCAAGCGAGTCCAGGGTCTGCTGGGGCGTCATCAGGTCCGGTCCCGGCTCGTGATAACCGTCTTCAATGCGCTGCAGAATGCCGGCGACGCGAACCTCAAAGAATTCATCCAGATTACTGGCTGTAATGGCGAGAAATTTGACCCTCTCCAGCAAGGGATTGGAATCGTCCTGAGCTTCCTCCAGCACGCGCCGGTTGAAGTCGAGCCAGGACTCGTCCCGGTTGAAGTATCGCTTCGGTATGGACGGAGTTCCCCGGTTTTTCAGCGCCATGCGATCATGCTCTTCATCTGGGCTTCAAAAAGAGTTCTAACAAATACAATCGACAGTATCAGTGTCTCAAATCCACGCAACTGAGAGTAGCAGCGAGCTGTGGAGAGCGTGTAAAAACTCTTTGCGCAACCGCAATCCGGTATCCTAATGCAGGATACCGAGTTCGACAATGGAGATGGTCGAGGAGCACAGGCACAACCGAAGCAGGATACGCTGCAAAAATGACATCCTTGACGGCAACTTTTTGCACTCTTGGGCTGATTTGATCATCTATTCTCTAGCACCTACAGCCAGCGATGCCGCTGCGTTCGCAACAAACTCTGTGAAAGCAATGCAAATGTTTTCTCGTACACCTCGTCGTCGCTCCCTGCAATTTCTGGCTATCCTGACGATCGCGGCGGGGGTTGGGCAGCATTGGGCGCAGGCGCAGGCACCGTCGGCCAATTCCTATCAAGGCAGCGTGGTGCAGCAAAAGGCCACGCCAGGGGAGTTGCCGCTCTCGCTGGACGACGCCATTCAGATGGGATTGAAGAACAACCTGGGCGCGATTCTGGAAAACACTGGCGTCAAGACAGCAGGCGGACAGAAATTGCAGCAGTTGCAGGCTTTGCTGCCAACGATCACTGGCACAGCGCAAGACACGGTGTCGCAAGTGAACCTGCAGGCGGAGGGACTTCGGATCCCAGGATTTCCCGCCGTGATTGGGCCCTTTGGGTATACAGATTTTCGCGCCACTCTCAATCAAGCGGTGGTGAATGTCTCCTCGCTGCAAAATTAT
Source organism: Acidobacteriota bacterium (assembly GCA_021805955.1). Next base: position 1,628 of record JAJZDO010000946.1, on the reverse strand, counting down.
CTGTCGGCCAAACATAACTTTGCCGCCAGCAAGCTTTCCGCCAAGGATTCCGAGGACATGGTTGTTCTGGCGGTCGGCAACGCGTATCTGTTGTGCCTTGCGGATGCCGCCAGGATCGCGTCAGTCCAGGCCCAGGTGCAGACTTCCCAGGTTTCGCTGAATCAGGCCATTGACAGTCACCGCAACGGCGTATCGCCGCGGATCGACGAACTGCGAGCGCGGGTGGATTATCAGACACAGGAGCAATCCCTCATCGCCGCGACCGATCAGTATCAGAAAGATGAAATTGCCCTGGCCCGGGCGGTCGGACTGCCGCTCGATCAAAAATTCAAGCTGACGGACCAAACGCCCTACTCCCAGTTCGATGCTCCGACTTTGCAGGCGGCGATGGCGGAAGCGTTGAAGAACCGCAGCGATCTTCTGGCTGCGCAGGAACAGGTGCAGGCAGCGGAAAAATCACTATCTGCGGCCCATGCCGAGCGGTATCCGGAGCTGACCGCAGAAGTCGACTACGGCGAAATCGGAGTGAATCCTGACAACTCGTATGCCACGCTGAATGCAACCGGCAAGGCTAGCGGACCCATCTTTGAAGAGGGAAAATTGCGGGGCGATGCTCGCGTTGCCGATGCGCAACTCGAACAGGCGCGCGCACAACTGAACAACCTGGAAGGACAGATCCGCGCCGACGTGAAGGATGCGATTCTGGATATTGAGGCATCGGAAAAACTGGTCAGCGTGGCGCGAAGCAATGTCGACCTGGCAAGCGAGACTTTGAAAGAAGCGCAGGACCGCTTTCATGCGGGTGTTTCGGACAATCTGGCGGTGTCACAAGCGCAGTCTTCAGTCGCACAGGCCAACGATCAATACGTCAGCAGTCTGTATCAACTGAATGTGGCGAAGCTCTCATTGGCGCGCGCAGTTGGCGTGGCGAGGTCCCAGTACAAGACATATCTCGGAGGGCAATAATCGTGGTGGAATCGAGACCCGAAGAAACCAGGCAAGCCGGCTCGGCCAATGTTCGAGCGGAAGACAATCAACGGAGTCAGGACGGTTCCCAACTCCGGTCCGGCCAGTCCTCGGATACCGGTGGGCAAAAAAATGCATCGCCGGATGAGACGGAGCTGTATCATGCGGAGCCGCCCACGCGCAAACGGTTCTTCATTATCGGAGCCATTGTTCTGGTTGTAATTGGCGTGGCGCTCTATTGGTGGCACTCCACCTATTACGAGAGCACCGATGATGCCCAGGTCGATGGCAATCTGGTGCAGATCAGCGCTCGCGTAAAAGGCTACATTTCCCAAGTCAACGTGGAGGACAATTCGCAGGTAGAAAAAGGGCAGGTGCTGGTGGAGATCGACCCCCGCGATGCCCAGGCTGCGCTCGACCAGGGAGAGGCGGCGTTGGCGACGGCGAAAGCGAATTATGAAGCAGCCCTGGTGAGCGTGCCGATTACGACGACCTCCACGGGAGCAACTTTGAGTTCCGCCGAAGCGGATGTCCGGGCTGCATTGGCGACGATTGCGCAGTCGGAAAAACAATTGGATGCGGCGCAGGCGCAGGTCCTGTCCGCGGAAGCGGACAACACCAAAGCCCAACTGGATCTTGAGCGTTACACGCCGCTGGTGCAG
>JAJZDO010000076.1 GCA_021805955.1 Acidobacteriota bacterium | reverse complement strand
GAGTTGCGGCCCGACCAGAAACACCACCTGCGCCGCTTGGATGTACAGCCGGGCATCACCGGTTTGTGGCAGGTGAATGCGCGCCAGGATCCTTCCTTTGACAACTACATCTCGCTCGATACGGCCTACGTGGACAACTGGAGCTTGTGGCTGGACCTGAAGATTATGACGCGCACTTTTGGCGTAGTGCTGAATGGTACCGGCAATTGACATGCCATACGGCGCGTTCGCGTGCGTCGTTGTTGTCTTCCGGGCAGGCAGCCGATAGACTGTTGCTGTGATTGTTGCACTGGCGCAGATCAACCCCACTGTCGGGGACTTCCTCGGCAATCAGAAAAAAATTGAAGCGTTCACTCGTGCCGCTGCGGAACGTGGCGCGCGCTTGATCGTGTTTCCAGAGATGGCCATCTGTGGATACCCGCCTGCGGATTTGCTGGAGCGTCCGGCCTTTACCGCCAGGTGTCAGCAGGTGGTCGATGCAATTGCAGCGCTGACCGCCGATGGTAGTATCTCGATTCTGTGCGGTACGGTGACGCCCTCAGCCCATGCCACGGGCAAACGCAGAATGAACTCCGCCGTGTTGTTGCAGCAGGGCAAGGTTACATTTACGCAGTCCAAGCGCCTGCTGCCGTTCTATGATGTCTTCGACGAGCAACGATATTTTGCGCCTGCCGATACGCAGCGCGTCTGCACCATCGATGGGCGGCAGGTTGCGATCACAATCTGTGAAGATGCGTGGAACGATAAAAATTTCTGGCCGCAACGACTCTACAGCGTCGATCCAGTCGAGCACCTGATGCAGCAGGGCGCTACGCTGATTCTCAATCTTTCCGCATCGCCATATCACCGCAACAAGCGCGCGCTGCGCACGCAGATGTTGGCGGCCATTGCGCAGCGGCATCAGACGCCGGTACTGATGGTCAATCAGGTGGGAGGCAACGACAGCCTTATCTTTGATGGCAGCAGCGTCGCCATCGCCCCCGATGGAAGCTGCATCGCGCAGGCGGCCAGCTTTGCCGAGGACTTGGTGCTGGTCGATCTGGACGCGATGACCGGGGAGCAGCAGGGCACGCGCGCCGAGGATGAAGATGCTGCCATCTACGATGCTCTGGTGTTGGGCACGCAGGATTATGTGCGCAAATGCGGCTTCTCCAAAGCCGTGGTGGGCTTGAGCGGCGGCATTGATTCAGCGCTGGTGGCCTGCATTGCCACCGAAGCGCTGGGCAAGGAAAATGTTTTAGGCGTGGGGATGCCGAGCCAATACTCGTCGCAAGGTTCGATTGACGATGCACGGCAGTTGGCGGCCAATCTGGGGATTGCATTTGAGGTGCTGCCGATTCAACCAATTTTTGAGACAAGCCAAGCCACGCTGACGCCGCTGTTTACAGGGCTGCCTGCGGATACGACCGAAGAGAATCTGCAATCGCGCATTCGCGGTATCCTTCTCATGGCTCTTTCGAATAAACTGTCCGCACTGGTCTTAACGACAGGGAACAAGTCCGAAATGTCCGTGGGGTACTGCACCTTGTATGGCGACATGGTGGGCGCGCTGGCGGTGATCGGCGACGTTTTTAAGACGACGGTCTACCGGCTCAGCCGTTTTGTAAACCGCGAGCGGGAAATCATTCCCGCGAGCACGCTGACCAAAGCTCCATCGGCTGAGTTGCGGCCCGACCAGAAAGACACGGACTCGCTGCCCCCGTATGATGTATTGGACCCTATTTTGGAAGCATATGTGGAACACTATTTAGGCGTGGAAGGCATTGCCGCCGAGCAGGGGCAGAGTTTGGAGTTGGTGCGCAGAGTGGTGCAGCTTGTGGAGCGAAGCGAGTACAAGCGCCAACAGGCCGCTCCCGTGTTGAAGGTGACGCAAAAGTCTTTTGGGAACGGACGACGCTTCCCGATTGCAGCAAAAGTACAAGTTTAATTTAGGAGAGAGATGGAAATGATGATGAAGTATAGGAATCTTATCGCGGCTGCGAGTCTTGGAGCAGCATTTTTCGCGCATGCGCAGACAACTCCAGCATCCGCACCGCAACAGCAGGCACCTGCCGCAACCCAGCAAGCGAAGACGCCTGCACCCGCGCTACAGTTGTCAACCCCAGGCAAAGCTCCAGCACCGCCACCACCAGTACAGTTTCCTCCTGTAGACCCGAAAAATTTTACGGCAACTACTCCTTCCGTGGAAACGGTCAACGCATTTCTTAAACAGATCTGGGGCTACGATCCTAATCGTAGGTGGCAGGTGCAGTCCATTGAGTCTACTGAGGCTCCCGGAGTCAGCAATGTAGTGGTTATGGTGGCAGAAGATGGCGTTAGCCGCCAGCCCGGACAAACCGCATTGTTTGTTCTTCCCGACGGAAAGCACGCGATCGCGGGCAATCAAATCATGGCCTTTGGTGCCGATCCATTCGCTGATATTCGCGCCAAGCTCGATGCAGGTGCCAACGGCCCTTCCCGTGGATCTGATTCCAAGGCTCTAGAATTGGTTGAGTTTGCGGATTTGCAGTGCCCGCACTGTAAGGAAGCACAAACTACGGTTGAGCATTTGCTACAAGACTTTCCCACCGCGCGGCTTGTCTTTGAAAACTTTCCGCTCACCAGCGTGCATCCGGCTGCGGAAAAGGCTGCCGAGTATGGCGTATGCGTTGCGCAAACCAAGGACAATGCAGCATTCTTCCAATATGTGCAGACGGTTTTTGACAATCAAGCCAAGCTGACACCTGATGCTACCGATGCCACATTGAAAGATGCAGTGACCAAGGCAGGTGCAGATCCGGGGGCGGTAAAGAAGTGTATGGAAGACTCCGCCACCAAAGCTGCGGTGGCCGCCTCGCTCAAACTAGGCTACGACGTCAAGGTCAACTCCACGCCAACGCTCTTCGTCAATGGCCGTGCGGTCCCAATCAATGCTTTGCCGTATAGCACGGTCAAGCAGCTTGTGGCCTTTGCCGCAAATCAAAAGTAGTCCTCAAAAAAACACTCAAACAGAACAGGGATGGCAGAAAATGCCATCCCTGTTCTGTTTGTTGACCTGTTTATTTTTGTGGTGCTTCCACCGTTATCATTGGAGATGCTGTGGTGCTAGCGGCCAAGTGGAGAATATGAGGTGTGATCACAACCACCAAATCTCCCACCGTGGTTTGCGGATTGTTGTTGGCTGTCCATGACATTCCCGGCAGTTCGCTGATTCCAGGAATGCCCGTGAGCACGTTTTCCTCTTGCCGTGTCATACTGCTCACGATCAATGCGCTCTCTCCATCCTGCAAATCCACGGTGGAGGCGAACGCTCGACTATTTAGGATGGGAATTCCATTCAAGGAGCCACCGCCGAGCGCTTCAATCTTGGTATCCAATTGCATCAGAACATGGCCATCGCGTTGAATCT
>JAJZDO010000291.1 GCA_021805955.1 Acidobacteriota bacterium | reverse complement strand
TTGATGCGCGTTGTTACTCCCGATGGAAAGCTGACGGCCTATACGCTGGATAACCACGCATTTGCGGTGGTCGATGCAGGTCGTGTGCACAACATCGATCCGGACGGCAAGGTGGCGAGTACGATTGCGGCGGCGCACGATGAAACGGAGATTTTTCCCATGGTCAGCAATTTCGATCAGATGAAGGGAGATTTCCAGTCCGGGGTGGTAGAGAAGTTTTTAGTGAACCGCGCTTCGCAAGCGAGGTTTGAGAAACAGGTCCTCGAACTGCTGGCCGCCAATCCTCGCTATCACGGGATCGCGCTGGACTTTGAAGCGATTCCGTCGGAGGCACAACCGGCGTATCGGAAGATGGTCTCCGACTTGTATGCGCAGATGCATCCGCTGCATCTTCGCCTCTATATCAACGTGCCGGTCGATGACGACGACTGGGATTTCAAATATTATGCGGCGCACACGGATGGCGTGATCCTGATGGATTACGACCAGCACGAACCTGTGAGCGCGCCGGGGCCGATCGCAGGCCAGGAGTGGTTCGTTCGCAATCTTAAGGCGGCGCTGAAAGCAGTTCCGCGGAATAAATTAATTTGCAGCGTCGGCGATTACGGGTACGACTGGACGCTGCCGATGGCGGGAAGCAAGAAACACAAGGGCGCTGTCAAAGCGTTGGATGTGGACGATCTGGCGGTGCAGGATGCGTGGCAGGAGGCGTTGGATTCGGAGGCGGCGCCGGTGCTGGATACGGACTCGCTGAACATGCATTTCGCGTATGAGGACGAGGATGCGCATACGCGTCACGAGGTTTGGTATCTGGATGCGGTGACGGCGATGAACGAGATGCGTGCTGCGCGCGAACTGGGTATCTATACGTTTGCGCTGTGGCGGCTGGGCAGCGAAGATCCTACGCTATGGAACATATGGGACAAGCCGATGGCTCCGGACGCGGCGCAACGGCTGGCGACAATTTATCCGGGTGCGAACGTGAACACGGAGGGGGACGGCGACATTCTGAAAGTGATCGGCAGGCCGCAGGACGGCAAGCGGACGATCCAGATCGATTCCGACTCCAACCTGGCGGTGAGCCAGGTAATCCATTCGTTTCCGCAGCCGTATACGTTGCTGCAATACGGGTATGATCCCCATGAAGTTGCGCTGACCTTCGACGATGGACCTGATCCGACATGGACGCCGAAAATACTGGACGTGTTGCTGCGCGAGCATGTGTCGGCAACGTTTATGGTGATTGGCGAAGAAGGGCTGAACAATGTGGGCCTGTTGAAGCGCTATTACAAAGATGGGCAGGAGATTGGGAATCACACATTCACTCATCCAGATATCAGCCAGATATCGCCGCGCCAACTGGAGCTGGAACTGAATGGAACTGAACGCTTGTTTGCTGCGGAGCTTGGCGTGCAGCCGCTGTACTTCCGGCCGCCGTATTCGATTGATCAGGAGCCGGACACGAATGATCAGGCGGCTCCGGTGGATCGCGTGGAGCAGATGGGCTACATCATCGTCGGCGACAAAATCGATACGGACGACTGGCAGGAGCATCCGAGAAAGACGCCGAAAGAGATTGTGGGTGCGGTACTGCATCAACTGGAGGTGATGAAGACTGAGCCGCAGTTTCGCGGCAGCATCATCCTGATGCATGATGGCGGCGGAGATCGTTCCGTTACGGTGGCGACGCTTCCATTGTTGATCGATACGTTGCGCGCGAAAGGCTACAAGATTGTTCCTGTGTCCGCGTTGATCGGCAAGACGCGAGACCAGGTGATGCCGCCGATTCCACGGAAGCAACGCTGGCAAGCGCGCATCGATGCTGTCGCCTTCTGGTTTCTCTCATTTTTTGCGCATACGGTGGTCCTGATCTTCTTTGTCGGCGACATCCTGATGACAGGCAGGCTGCTGATTGTGGGACTGTTCGCTGTGATCGATCGCGTACACAAGAGAAAACTCTATCCCGGAGCGGAAGAATACCTGCCGCGGGTGGCGGTGCTGATTCCGGCCTACAACGAAGGCAAAGTGATTGCACGGACGATTCGTTCGGTGCTGGGGTCGAACTATCCAAAACTGCGGGTAGTGGTGATTGACGACGGCTCGACGGACAACACGCTGGCAGCGGCACGCGCAGCGATGCCGACGGACCTGGCGTCGGGCAGGCTGGTGGTGGTGACGCATGCGAACGGGGGCAAGGCGGAGGCACTGAATTTTGGGCTGCAGTATGTCGATGAGGAAGTGTATGTCGGCATTGATGCGGACACGGTGATTGCGCCAGACGCGATAGCGAAACTGATTCCGCGCATGGCCGATCCTAAAGTGGGTGCAGTTGCGGGCAATGCCAAGGTGGGGAATCGCATCAATCTATGGACGCGCTGGCAGGCGCTGGAATATATCACCAGCCAGAATTTTGAGAGGCGCGCGCTGGATTTGTTCAACGTAGTCACGGTGGTTCCTGGAGCGATTGGCGCATGGCGCACGGCCGCGGTGAAGAAGGCGGGCAGATATCACGTGAACACGGTGGCAGAGGATGCCGACCTGACGATGAACCTGCTGCAGCAGGGGTGCAAGGTCGTCTATGAGGACCGCGCCTTCGCGTTTACCGAGGCGCCGGACAATATGCGCGGCCTGATGCGGCAGCGGTTCCGTTGGTCGTTTGGGATTTTGCAGGCAGTGGTGAAACATCGCGGCGCGTTTTTGCGGCATCGGGCGATGGGTCTGTTCGCGTTGCCGAACATGATTATCTTCCAGATTGTTTTGCCGTTGTTCTCGCCGTTTATCGACTTGATGTTCATTGCCGGGGTTGCGAACTACGCTATCAATCGATATTTTCATCCCGTGGCTGCGAATGCGGCCAGCTTCGACAAATTGATATTGTATTTTCTGGCTTTCCTGGTGGTGGATTTCCTGGCGTCTTCGCTCGCGTTTATGCTGGAGCCGCGCCACGCCAGCAACAAGGGCGACGGTTGGCTGCTGTTCCACATCTGGATCCAGCGTTTCACGTATCGACAAGTATTCTCCCTGGTGCTGCTGAAGACGATCAAGCGCGCCATCGATGGTCGCCCGTTCGCGTGGGAGAAGCAGGAGCGCACGGCGAAGCTCTCTGCCAGCACGGAACGAGCGACGCAGAGCAAATGACCGTCCCAGCGGAACGAGATCGCGAAGTTCTTCCGCGTGTGCATCCTGCGCCTGCCTGTGACACGACAAAGAAACGCGCAATTTCCTCCTGCGCGTTCCTCAACATTGGATGGCAAAAGCCAAGGAGCTTGCAAGGGTGTTGCACGTGGAGGTTCCTAGAGATCGACGGGATACAACAGCGCGAGCAAGATGCGCATCAACTGCTAGCAAATGCTGGTAAGCTATTCGAAAACGCTCCGCATTTTGCGGGCGAT
>JAJZDO010000057.1 GCA_021805955.1 Acidobacteriota bacterium | reverse complement strand
CATGGCGCTGGAAGCAATTGCCAGCCTGGCGCCGACCGTCGATGCCTTCTTTGCAAGGATCATGGTGATGGCTCCGCAAGCGGATTTGCGCGCGGCTCGATTACGTCTGATCGACTCCGTGCTGGCCAGCATCTCCGGCATTGCAGAGTTCGCTGAGATCGTCAACGCCTGATCCGGACAATTCGCTCTGCAACTCCACTCTGCGCGTGCGGAGGGGCGCCAGGTTGCTGGTCAGTTCATCCGCACGCGTTTTCAGCCTGCAAAGCCGCTTATTTTCCACCCAGGAACTGATTTACCGCGGTGCTCACCGTTTGCGCTTCGCAGTTGGGTGCCAGGTGGCCACAGTCGGAGTGCAAGACAAGCACCTGCGCGTGGATCTTTGGCGCAAACTCCTGCGCTGGTATGGGATTGACCATATGATCCTGCTCGGAGACTACGGCCAGCACCTTTGCATGCACGCGTTGCGCGGCTTCATCCAGGCTGCCGCCGTGCGCCACGTCCTGATGAATCATCGCCTCCAGTTGATAGATGCGATCGTTCGCGTCAAATCCATCGGCATTCCAGTTGCCATATCCGGCGTAGGTGGCTGGAAACGCCTCGCGGCTTACCGTTGCCGCATAGTGGTGTGGCGTGGTGATGTTCATCGAGTGCAAAATCTGCACCATCGGGATCGATGGGTTTTCGTTGTAGTTGCCCATCTGCCACGCAGCGCTGGAGCGAATAGCATCTTCTTCCGCTTTCCAAAGCAGCAGGTCATAGGCGGTCAACCGTGGAGAGCCAACGATCGGTATTGCATCATCCATAAACTCCGGGTGGGCGACCATCCACTCAAAGGTTTGCATTCCGCCCATCGATGTTCCCACAACGGCGTGGACGTGCTTCAGACCAAGTGTTTTTGTCGCAAGTGTATATTCCGTCTCAACCATATCCCGAATGGTGATTGCGGGAAAGGTCATGCGTGGCTGCATTTTGCTGTTCGACGGCGAACTGGAGACGCCGTCTGCCAGCGGATCAATGCCGACGATAAAGTAGCGCGAAGAGTCCAGCATCTTTCCGGCGCCGACAGAAGAGGCCAGTTTGGCTGTATTCCCGGTGAACCACAGTGGCACCAGAATGACATTGCTTGAGTCGGCATTTCGGATGCCCCACGTCCGATATCCGATGCGGCAGTCAAGTACCTTTTCGCCGCTTTCCAGCGGGCACACACCAAGATTCGCAAACTGCTGCGGACTCGCCTGGCTGTCGTCTTGGGCGGTCTGCGCCGGGGCGATCCCGGTGAGGAACGCGGGTTGCAAAGCAAGCAGCAAAGCAGGGAGTAGGGTTCGGAGAAGGATTCGATGCTGGAACATAAGCCGCAGTATATCAATCGCATCACGACCAAATATCACGGGCCAAACGGAACTGCGGGACCGGCTCTGGCTCCAGATAAAATAGAGGAGCTATGTCCGATTCGATTTCTCTCAGTCTCTGGTACCCGCAGATGCGCATGGAAGACCTGGAAGAAAAGCTCCATCACGTGCTTGCGCAGTTTGCGGCGCATGGGGGCGAGCCAGGTATTTTTTCCGTTACCGTGTGGCCCATCAACTGGCGCGAGACCGCGCTTTTTCAGGAGATTTATGGCGCGGGGGAAAATGCCGCCAGAATCGATCACGCCGTCAGCCATGCCTTGGAACTCTTCCATCCCGATGATGCCTGCGAGCTTCAGATCGGCTGGAATCTTTGGGAGCCGGATGCTTCGACCGATTCAGCGTCCGGGTGGGCAAAACGGCGCAGACTTGTGCGAGTGCTTGCCTACGGACCGGAGTTTGATGAAGGAGCTTGGGCGCAGGACGGACATATCCGCATTGACTTCGGCAGCGACGAGGCATTTCTGCAGGAGGGAGTGGAGTTGGATTCGCACGCGTTGCGCTGCATCGAGGAGAATATTCGCCAATTGATTGCGCTCGTCGAATCCATCCAGCGGGAGACTGAGCCATCGTCACGGCTGCTTTGGTCAGAACTCGGCGAGTCCCTCGCGGCGCGGCTTCAGGCGCGTCTCAACCGAGTGCATTGAGCTGGCATCGACCGCATACGCCATGAAACCACTCTTCAGCATCGAACGCACCCGCAATCTCATTCTTGTCCTGGGAGCGGTGCTTTTTCTCGCAGTTGTGGTTTTTCTGCTTTCCGGCCAGTGGAAGCGTCATTTTCTGCTGCAGGATCTGCCGCACCGACTTGGCGCCGACATTCAGTTGCAGGCCAATCAATTCGATTACACCCAGACGCGACGCGGCAAAACGCTCTTTCGCATTCATGCAGAGCGCGCGGAACAGACGCGCAAAAGTGGCGAAACCATGCTGCATCATGTCCAGATCGAGTTCTTCAATCCGCAGGGCGAGCGTCAGGATACGATTCGTGGCGATGAGTTTCAATATAACCAGGCTGCCGGCATCGCGGTGGCTCAGGGCGAAGTCGAGATTGATGTGGGCAATCCATCCCACGCCTCGGACCCAGCTTCGACGGCAAAGTCTTCCATTCACATTCGGACCAGTGGACTGAGCTTCAACCAGAAAACCGAAGTCGCCACTACCAGCCGCGAATTGGACTTCCTGTTACCTCAAGGCAATGGCTCAGCCGTCGGAGCCACCTATGACGCTGCTCACGGACAGATCACGCTGGACTCTGCCGTAGATATCCATGTACAGCGCAATGCCGCGCCAATGACCATTCGTGCCGATCATGCTGTACTGGAGCGCACCTCGCAAAGTGCCACACTCCTCAACATGCACACCGACTACAGCGGGGGAGCCGCCTCCAGCGGAATCGCGCATCTTCTCTTTCGCGCCGATGGTTCCATCACTTCGCTGTATGCCTCGGACAACGTTCATCTGCACACGAATTCCAATTCAGATGCGGAGGCTTCCCAGGCAGTTTTCCTGTTGAATTCCAGGAGTCAGCCGACATCGGGTGTGATGTCCGGTGGAACAACCTTTCAGATGAATCGTGAGAACCGCCAGCTTGCAGGAAAATCGCCACGCGCAAAGCTTTACTTTGATGGAAATGGTCAGTTGCAAAGGGCAAAACTTCTCGACGGAGCCGAACTTCAGGATCATCAAACCGTGCCGCAAGCGCACAAGACAGCTACACGCATCGTGCGCGAATGGCGCTCGGAGACAGCGGATTTGCAATTCGCGCCATCTGCTCACCCAACGAAGCAGTCCGCGCTTCGTCTGGAAGATCATCCTGAAACTCAGCATGGCGCACATACAGAAACACACCCCACCACGCAGCTTCAGCAGATTCGTGGAGATGGTCACGTAAGCATCCTCTCCACGACACTCGCTGAGGGTCAACCGCCCCAGAGGTCTTCGCTTGAGGCGGATCATGTACAGGCATTTTTTTTCAGCAACAGGAA
>JAJZDO010000586.1 GCA_021805955.1 Acidobacteriota bacterium | reverse complement strand
CGCCGGCGGGACAGACAAGGGAGGCTACGTGGCCACCTGCGTCGAGGTGGAAATCAATCCCGCCGACAAAAAAATCAAGATTCGCCGCGTTGTTCAAGCCTGGGAATCGGGAGCCATTGTCAATCCCGACGGCCTGCGCAACCAGGTTGGGGGAGCAATCGTTCAGGCCATTGGAGGCGCACTGTTCGAGTCCATTCAATTTGCAAACGGTCGTATCCTGAACCCGCACTTCGCGGAGTATCGCGTCCCCCGTTTCAGCGACACGCCGCGGATCGAAATAGTCCTGATCGACCGCAAGGACCTGCCTCCGGCGGGTGCGGGAGAAAGCGGCATTGTGGGTCTGGCGCCCGCCGTGGGGAATGCCATCTTCGCCGCCACCGGAACGCGTTTGAGGAATATGCCAATGGCGCCGCTGAGTACAGCGCCGGGAGAGACTTCATCTATGTTTCGTTCATGAACGCCTGCTCGTTGCGTGGTTCATAGCTCCGGACTGTACCCGCGAATGCGGGGTGACAGAACGAAAGACTTGGACCGCTGAAGATAAAGCTTCCCATAGCATGGCCCGAGGCATAAGATTTGTTCGGCAGTAGAGGAGGCTCGTATGCTGAATCCTTGGTTCGCGCTTGCACTCATGTTCTTCGTGCTCTCTCCACAGGCGCCTCAGACGCCACAGGCATCGCAACAGCCGGCTGCAGCGCCTGCCCAGGCGATTACTCCGCCGGCAACACCTGCAATATCGGTCATTCCTGTCGAAGCCGCTCGCATGGTGAATCCGGTAACGCCCACGCCCGAATCCCAGGCTCGAGCCAAACAAATATTTGGATACGACTGCGCCATGTGCCACGGAGCGAACGGCGACGGTAAAGGCGCGGTTGCGACGGATATGAATCTGACAATGAAGAACTTCACGGATCCGGCAGTCCTGAAGAACAGGACGGATGGAGAACTCTTCTACATCATCAAGAGCGGCCAAGGCCAGATGCCCGCCGAAGACGACCGCGCCAAGCCGGACGAGATGTGGAACATGGTCATCTACGTGCGCTCGTTATCGAAGCAATAATGAGAACAGGAAAGCCGTCGCTCGTGACGTTCGCTGGCAAGCTTCGATCGTCGAGGGTATTGCTTTCTCATAGCTGAGTCGTCACGGCGCTATAGCCGATTTGGTGCTATAGCCGATTTATAGATGCTGTAGTTGAAAATGGGATGAGTCATTCTGAGCGGAACGAAGAATCCAGAGGACGACGGCGGCAATGACAGGCGCATATTCTCTGGATTCTTCACTCCGCTACGCGGAGCCTGCCCTGAGCGTAGCCGAAGGGTTCAGAATGACTCCCTTTCACAAATAACTGCGCCAACTGTCAATTCGCTTTAGAAAAATGTCTGCACTATGTCGATGACCTGGTAGCTGGAATCCAGCACCGGCAGGTAACGCCATTTGTCGAAGGTCAGGCACGGGTGGGAGATGTCCAGTCCGATCATGTCTCCCACTCGGACATCATCTCCCTCGGCAATCGTCATGTACGCGTGCTGGTCCATCATGCGGACCAGCCTCCAGTGGGCAGGGCTGGCATGGGGCGCGATCTCTCCCGGCCTGTACTGCAATGCAGGAGTCGGCAAACCTGCGTCAAAGGCTGCATCGCGCTTGCCTAGAGTCAGGATCGCCTTTTCCTTTTCTGGAATGGACTGCACGTAGGCCCAAAGCTGCAATGCGGGCAACAAGCCGGAGTGCATCTTCCGCGCAATCGGATTCCTCGCTTGAATCTGCTTCTGTGCTTCACGATAGACGCCGACATCGTGGGTGAGATAGCAACCGGGCCGCAAAATAATTTCGACAGGGTATCCAATCTCCGCTCCAGCGAATACTTCCGCCACAACGTCATACCAGGCGGAACCGGCGCCGGAAAGTATTGCGGGATTCCGATCAAAACGGTTTTCCCTTGCCAGCCTCGCAGCAACCTCAACGGCGCGATGGAGAAATTTCCGAATTGCCGTTTCGTCTTCCAGCACCCCCTCGTACAGTTCAATGCCGCCGACAGCGATTGAATCGCGCCAACGATGCAGAGACGCCAGAAGTGCATCCAGTTCTTCTTGATTGCGAACGCCGGTGCGTCCGCCCTCCACTCCCAGCTCGATCAGGATGTTGAGTCGCTGTTGATGCGCATCGAAAAATTTCCCAAGTTGCTCCGCCTCGTCCACAGAATCGACGAGGCAGTAGTACTCAAAGCTCTCGTCGTGCAGCAGACGCGCAATGATTTCCATATTTTGTTTTCCCACCAGCTGATTGGCCATCAGAACGCGGCGGACGCCATGTGCATGCGCCACCCGCGTCTGGTGCGCGGTCGCCAGCGTGATGCCCCAGGCCCCAGTCTGCAACTGGCGCTCGAAGAGCTTGGGCGCCATGGTGGTTTTTCCGTGCGGAGCCAGCTTCACCCCATAGGCCTCGATGAACTGCTGCATCCAGGCAAGGTTATGCGCCAGCTTGTCTTCATATAAAACCGCCGTCGGCAGGCTGATATCTTCATGGAGCAGGTTCCATCGCTGTTCCACGATCTGGCGCGCGGTCATCGCCTCGTTCATTGCGCCCAGGCCCTTGTTCAAAGGCCCAATCCTCATCTCCGACAAATCCGTCTGGAAGTTTGCGGCGTTGCTGCTTGCGGTCTCTGTCATCGCATTACCTCGGTGAATCTCAAATGATATAAGCTTTGGGAATTACTGGAAAAGAGCAGCGCACGCATCGAATCTTTCTTTTGAGCTACAGATGCGAACCTCCCCAGGCAGAGATCAGAGATGCCGAACTGCACCACCTTAATCCGTAGCGTTTTAGTTGCAGACGGCAGCGGAAGGTCGCCTGAGATCGCGGACGTCGCCCTCGACCACGGGCGCATCGTCAGCATCGGCAATCTGCGCGATTGGAATGCGCAGAACACGTTCGACGGCGACGGGAAGGTTCTGGCCCCGGGTTTTATCGATGTCCATACCCACGACGATACCAGCGTGGTCCGTACGCCGGAGATGCTGCCGAAGCTATCGCAGGGCGTGACGACGGTGGTGGTTGGAAACTGCGGCATCAGCGCCGCGCCGGTGCAGCTGCGCGGCGAACCGCCCGATCCGATGAATCTGCTGGGTGAGGCGGGGGCCTTTCGCTATCCGACTTTTGCCGCATACGTCGAAGCCATCGCCGCCGCGCGACCCGCCGTGAATGTCGCCGCTCTGGTTGGGCACACCGCGCTGCGCAGCAACCATATGGATCGCCTGGATCGTCCGGCAACAGATGCTGAGATCCAGGCCATGCGCGGCCAACTGCAAGAAGCGCTCGACTGCGGCGCAGCGGGCCTCAGTACTGGCCTCGCGTATCTTTCCGCATTCTCCGCCTCCACGGAAGAAGTGATGGGACTGG
>JAJZDO010000962.1 GCA_021805955.1 Acidobacteriota bacterium | reverse complement strand
AGACACCGATGCAGCGGAACGGCACGCCGGAAGAGGTTGCCGAAGCGGTGCTTTTCTTCGCCACCGGACCGCACTTCATCACCGGCCAGATTATGGGCGTGGATGGCGGCCTGGGCTTGTAAGGTTAAGCGATCAGATTTCGGCCCGCTTGAACCTACTTGCGCCCGCGCATGGCCGTGGACGGGGGAACGATTCCCTTGAGGCGCAGGTAAACCACCATTTGGCCATACATCTCGTTGTTGTGCGCAGTGTTCTTCTCGATGTTCCCGAGCTTTGAACCGCGCATGAATCCGCTCCCTGAGACTTGCGTGGCGTTCGCCTCTGTCACGGTCGCAAATGCCGCATCGCAGGCGTCAAAAGACTTCTTCAACACCGCAATGACTTCATCCTTGCCGGTTGCCGAGGATGCCGGTTTACGTTCAGACGGAGCACCGCTGACGACGGCGCAGAAACCTGTCTGGGCCTGTGCGACATGGAGGAACAGCTCCGCGTAGCTGCGGATCTCCGGGGTCGGCTTGAAGGAGAAGTTGCTCGCCGGCATCACCTCGGCGGCAGCTATGATGTTTTTCTTGGTCCGGTTGTAGCCTGCGAGCGCCTCGTCAACAAGCGATGGCTTTGCGGTGTCTGACGCAGAGGGCGGCGGCACGGGTTGTTGTGCGACTGCAGCAACGGTCGTTCCAAGGAGCAGCGCGGTAGTAGTGGTCAGGACAAGACGGAGGGTGCGTGTCATCGGTATGTCTCCTTGAGTGGTTAAGTTGGATTTACAAACAATGTGATCACAAGCCATTCGTCGTCCTGAGCGAAGCGAAAGACCTCTGTATTGCAGAGAATGCAAATGCCCAGGTCCTTCGCTTCGCTCAGGATGACGGATCTTTCGGTACGTGTTACACCAACGCTCAATCCGCTTCAAGTTGGGCTATTGCGTGTATCCCAACGTCGTAATTCCTTCTTCCATCAGTCCTATGTTAGGCTTCGGTTGAATTTGAACGCCATATAGATGCCGAGCAGGGTTGAGAAGACCAACCCAACGCCGTTGCAGAAAAAACCAATCAGGGCGAGGGTGGGTTATACCGCGTCAGCCAATCGGCAACTTCGTGCATGACGTTGAGCCTCTGCTGCCATAGCACAGGGAAATGGGGTGAGCCAGGATAGGTCACCATGCGTACCGTTTTTCCCCGCGCCGCCAGAATCTCGAAATACTCGCGCCCTTGATAGGTAGGCACGCGTCGATCGGCCGCGCCGTGCAGGATGAGCAGCGGCGTGGTGACCTTCGTGACGTAGTCCACAGCGGAGTAGCGGCGGAATGCCTCGGGTGTTTCCTCCGGCCAGCGCGCATCGTAGTCGAATTGCGCGATATCGCTGGTCCACATGAAACTGCCCCAGTCGGTAATTCCCGCTCCCTCCACAGCAGCGCGATAGCGGCTGGTCTGGGTGACGGTCCAGGAGGTCATAAAGCCGCCGGCGCTCCAGCCAAAGATGGCAAGCCGATGGGGATCGGCCCATCCCTGGGCGATGGCATAGTCGGTGGCGCTGTCCACGTCGCGATAGGCGCGTCCGCCGAAGTGCTGGTAGATGGCTTCCATGAAGTCCGAGCCATATCCAGTGGACCCGCGGTACTCCGGCTGGAGCACCACATAGCCCATCCCGGCAATGATTCGTGCCAGCACATCCAGCGTAAGGTTGTCGTTGGCCTCCGGGCCGCCATGCGGCAGCACCAGGAAGGGACATTTTGTGCCTGCAACGTATCCGGCGGGAAAGGTTGCGATTCCTTCCAGCGGAGTTCCCTCCTTGCTGGTCCAGTGGACGACCTTCACGTTTCCAAGATCGATTGCGGCGAGTTGTTTGTCGCCCTCCGCAGTGATCTTGGTCAGCTTGCCGGCGTCCGCTCCGGCTCCGGCGACGGCAACGTTCGATGCGTGGTTCGAGTCACCTACGGTGAATGCGAGCCTGTCGCTGGCCCCGGTAAATCTGGAAAATACAGGCGGACCTTCGATGCTGCCTACCGGCCAGGTGTAGGCGGCGGTCAGCGTGCCTTTGGTAAATTCATCCACTTCGCCGCGGACGCCATGATTCACCGCGACCCATATGCGCCCATGCGGATCGCCGGTCAGTCCAATGGCAGAGCCTTGCAGTCTTGGCGTGCGATCTTTCGGGGCTTCCCCAGTGGCGGCGACGGACCAAACATGGTCGGGGGTCAGCACGTGTGTCGAGGTGCTGAGAAAGAAAATTTCCTTAGCTTTGTTGCCCCAGGCGAGGTTCGCAGCCTGGTTGGCGATCTCCGCCACACGCCGGGAAGTCTGGCCGCTGCACACATCGATGAATGAATGCATGGAGTGATAACCGATCTTCGGCGTGCTGGAAAGCACGGCAAGCGACCGGCTGTCGGGCGACCATGCCACTTCGGAGACCTGCGTGAGTTCTTTACACCACTGTTGTCCAGCGGTCCCGTCGGCATGGATCACGTACAGTCCAGATTGCGCCGGTTCAACGACGGTCCGAACATCCGCAAGCGCGTCTGGCGGCCGCGGATCGAAGAGAATCGCGTAGGACATGCCATCCGGCGATGGAATGATGGACCGGATACCGCGCGGGAGCATGACCGCAATTGACGGCGTCGCCTGGGACGTGACCGATTGCAGGGAAAATACCGCGAACTGGGGCAATTTTCCTATTTGATAGGAGCCATAAAGCGCGGTGTCCTCGCGGGTGAAACCGGCTGGCTTGAAACTCTTGGGCAAGTCTAGTTTGTGTCCGGCATCGTCGCGGCCGCCCATCCACCACTCCGTGTTCGTAGGCCCCTGCTCACCCCCGAAGCCGACCTGATAGAGAACCGAACCTGAATCTGGCGCCACAGCGACGGCGCGGGCACTGCGGAGGGCCGCCCAATCCTGTGCTGTAAAGTTATGCTTTCCGGATTGAACCTTCTGGCTGGCCGCGCAGGCTGAAAATCCCAATAGAACCAGAACAAACATTCGTTGCCGCATCATTCCCCACCCCGCATCGTCAAGTTTTTAACCGACAACGTTTCGTCGCAAGGATTACGCAATCTAGGCGCTTCCGGTTCCGTGATCGAAGGCAAGCAGAATCGCGCCTATTTCTCCCTATGCATCCAATCTGTTTATGCGCTGAAGGCCCGCATCCAGCGACTGACCGGGAGAAAGCATCATTCATGTTGACCAAAGAAAATAGTATCCTCATCACTCGACGCCGCGCGCTCATCGTTGGCGCCGGGCTGGCAATGCAGGTGATGCGGCAGCAGGGTTGGGACATCGGATGCCTCTACAACCAGGAGACGGACGAGCATCCGCAGCTATATTTTCCCATCAGTTCAAAACCGGCGACGCGATCCAGTTGGCGCATGAAATTCTCAACGGGCTGAACAAGACGAATTCCAAGTTC